>JAYODZ010000052.1:0-2042 GCA_038106515.1 Rhodobiaceae bacterium | reverse complement strand
TCGAGGACCTGCTTATAAAATTCTTGCTGTTGCTGCGACCGCGGCAGACTGGCCGAGACCATGAATTGAAGCTCGGTGCGGAACAAACCAATATTATCAGCCCCCGAGCTTTCGAGATTATCGACATCAACCGCAAGCCCAGCATTTAAATTCAAGGTCACGCCCAGACCATCACGGGTCTCAGCCGGCAGATGACGAATTCGGGCATAGCGTTTCAACCGTTGCGCCCGCATCCGCGCCCGATCGGCGTAAGCATCTATAAAATCTTGCGCCGGTGTCAGATGTACCTCGCCGCGATCGGCATCCAAAATAATCTCGTCGCCATCTTGAGCGGCATCGACAACGCCGCGAACATTGCCGACCAGAGGAATATTGAGCGCTCGCGCCACGATCGCGACATGAGCGCCCATAGCCCCTTCCTCGAGCACCAGCCCGCGAAGTTTTTTACGGTCATAGTCGAGAAGCTCGGCCGGTCCCATGGTCCGTGCCACCAACACTGCGTCGCGCGGCAACTTATCTTCCGAGGCGAGAACCGCGCGCCCCGACAAAATTCGCAGCAGACGATTAGAAAGATCTTCAAAATCATGCAGACGCTCGCGCAAATATTGATCGCGTTGTCCCGTCAGGCGGGCGCGAATATTGCTGATGACGCGCTCGACCGCAGCTTCAGCCGTTAACCCCGATCGAATGGCATCATTGATGCGCCTGAGCCAACCGCGATCATTTGCAAACATACGATAGGTTTCGAGAACATCGAGATGCTCGCCAGCATGGGAGACATCTTCGGTGCGTAACAAATCATCAATATTTCGCCGCAAGCTGTACACGGCACGATCCAGGCGATGAATTTCTTCCTCGACATTTTCCGCGATCAGCCGCGTCACCTCTACCCGCGGCTCGTGCAAGACCACATGGCCGAGCGCCAACCCCTCGGTTAGGCCACTGCCGACAAAGCGACGTTGAATATCGGGCTGGTCGGCCTCTTCTTCAGGCGACAAGCCGCTCCGCGGGAACATTTCCGACAGCACCATGGCAACGGTCTGTAATGCTTCCACTTCCTCGTCGACAAAACTGCGGCGCGTTGCATTCTGGACAACTAAGACACCACTGACATAACCACCCCGAACAACCGGCACACCGATAAAAGAGATGAAAGGATCCTCTCCGGTTTCTGGACGATAGGCAAAACTTGGATGCGATGGCGCGTCGGATAAATTGAGTGGCCGCGCATGCTGCACGATATCACCAACCAAGCCCTCGCCAACGCGCAAAGTGGTTCGGTGCACAGCTTGCGGATTCAGACCTTCGGTAGCGAACAGCTCCAACAAATCGTCGGGCCGACGAATATAGATCGAACAGACAGCCGCGTTCATGCTCGCTGCAATCAAGCGTACGATCTGGTTTAAGCGCTGTTGGCGATCGTCCTCGGTCGCCATAGTTTCCCGAAGACGGCGCAGTAAAACGCGCGGGCCTTCTAGTGTCAGGGGCATAAGCCTCCTCCTATCGCCTCGCGATGATACGAGATCAACGCGTCTCGGCTAGATCAAATGCGTCATGCAGCGCACGCACGGCAAGCTCGGTGTAATCCGCATCAATCAGGACACTCACTTTAATCTCTGAGGTCGAGATGACATGAATGTTAATGCCTTTATCAGCCAGCACTTGGAACATTTTTTGCGCAACGCCTGCATGCGATCGCATGCCAATACCAACGATCGAGATTTTTGACATGCCAGGTTTTTGATCGGCTTGCGAAAAACCCACTTCGGGTTTAGCGGCATCGATCACCCGCATGGCGCGCGCCAGATCATCATTGGCGACCGTAAAGGTAACATCCGTCTCCTGCCCATCGCTCGACACATTTTGCACGATCATATCGACATTTACCGCCGCTTCGGCAAGCCCGCCAAAAATTTGCGCCGCGATCCCAGGTCGATCAGGGACATCGCGCAAAGTAATTTTTGCTTCGTTGCGGGTGTAAGCAACCCCGCTGACCACTTCCTGTTCCATAATTTCTTCCTCACTGCAAATCAGTGTTCCAA
>JAYODZ010000198.1:0-1846 GCA_038106515.1 Rhodobiaceae bacterium | reverse complement strand
ATCGCCGCGGCGCCGCAATTATCGCGCGCCTTGTGTGAACGCCGCCCCGATGGGCAACTGAGTATTACCTTCAACCCAAGTGAGACGAATGCGGGGCAAGTGCTAGCACAACTCGCTGATGCCAAGATTGGTATTCGCGATCTCACGACAGTCGGTGCCGAGTTAGAAAATGTATTCTTAAAACTGACGCGGAAAGCGAGCTAATGCGGCGCCCTCGAAAATCTGGAATTTATAGCCTCTGGCTTTTTGGTGCTGTCGCCGTTCTTTGGATGGCCGTCGGCAATCTCTCTTTTTACCGAGCGCTCCTCGATATTTATCCGCTTAATGGCGATAATATCTTATTTCTCTTTAGTATCAGCTTTACCTTTACGGCCTTGACCGCCATTTTGCTCAGCTTGGTATGTTTCCGGCCGACCACAAAGCCGATTTTGATCACCTTAATACTCGTTTCGTCGGCAGCCGCCTATTTTATGGACAGTTATAATATTTTGATCGATGCCTCAATGATCCAGAATATATTCGAGACCAATCCACAAGAGGCCGCCGATCTCATCAGCCCAACCTTGTTTTTGTATCTGATTATTTTGGGCGTACTGCCGGCATGGGGCGTTGCACGGCTTAACATTCGATACCAGCCTTGGCCGCGTGAGATCGCTATGCGGTTTGTTTTTATCGGCGGGGCATTGGGTATCAGTTTAGCCTTGCTATTTGCACAAGGCGCCACGAGTGCTTCGTTTTTCCGCGAACATAAATCGGTGCGCTATTTTGCAAATCCCGGCAATTATATTTTTGGCCTAGGTAAACTTACCCGTAACGCTTTGCGGAGCTTGCAGAGCGAAGCGCCACTGGTGCGGATCGGCCCCGATGCCACCGTGCCTGAAACCGATATTGGCCGCGAATTGGTGATCATCGTGGTTGGCGAAACCACGCGCGCCGATCGCTTCTCTCTTAATGGTTATGAGCGCCCGACCAATCAATTGCTGCGGCAACAGGACGTCGTGAGTTTTACCAATGTAACCAGCTGCGGCACGCTGACGGCTATTTCGGTCCCCTGCATGTTCGCCGCCGCGCCGGAGCAAGACTTCAATGTGGGCAAAGCGAAACACACAGAAAATGCGCTTGACGTTCTCAAACGAGCCGGTGTTACAGTTTTATGGCGTGATAATAATTCAAGCTCTAAGGGTGTCGCCGATCGAGTCGCGTATCAAGACTTTAGAAACCCTGACAACAACCCGGTCTGCGATATAGAGTGCCGCGATGTCGGCATGCTAGCGGGTCTGCAAGGCTATGTTGATGCGCAGCCGACGGGCGATATTTTCATTGTGTTGCATCAGATGGGCAATCATGGCCCCGCCTATTATAAGCGTTATCCAAAAGACTTCGAAAAATTTACGCCCGCTTGTCAAACCAACGAATTAGCGGACTGCAGTGTCGAAGAAATTAATAATGCTTATGACAACGCCATTTTATATACCGACTTTTTTCTCAGCAAAGTGATTGGATTTTTAAAAGCCAATGATGATCGTTTTGAAACTGCCATGTTATATGTCAGTGATCACGGCGAGTCGCTCGGCGAAGGCGGACTATATTTGCACGGCTTGCCAAATTTTGTGGCCCCCGAAACACAGCGCAAAGTCCCGATCATTCTCTGGGCAGGCCGGCAATATCAAGACTTAGGCATCGCCAATTTGCGCGCCCTTAAAGATCAACCGATAACGCATGATAATATTTTTCACGCTATTCTTGGCTTGGCCGAAGTCGATAGCGAGGTCTATAACCCCGAGCTTGATTTTCTGCGCCATCCACGATCAGCGCATTAACGGGTCTTAAGGCCGCCAAGATCAAG
>JAYODZ010000051.1:4526-12764 GCA_038106515.1 Rhodobiaceae bacterium | reverse complement strand
TGGCTCGGGATTTATACAAAAAAAGCGCATCCGTCAACGGATTGCGGGAAATTTATCAGATAAAGCTGACTTCTGCCGCGATTTACGTGATAGTAGGGTCTCTGGGGTTCGACATGAAGCTGGCACATAACATGCCTGTTTCGTCGTGACGGCGGTTGGGAGAAGCTTTATGTCATCAAATTTGGCCAAGCGGCTGATCTTATTTGGGGCTGTGGTCGGACTGATCACACTTGCCTTAGTATTTGATTTAACGAGATATCTTAGCTTTGAGACCTTGCGGGAGCACGAGAGTAGCTTGCGGGCAACGGCTGAGAGCTATCCAGTCGCAACGGCTCTCATTTATATTGGCTGTTATGCCATTGTCGTCGCGCTTTCGCTACCTGGCGCGCTTTGGATGACATTAACGGGCGGTTTTTTATTCGGAACACTGATTGGCGGCTTTTTAGCCGTTATTGGCGCCACGAGTGGCGCAATTATCCTATTTTTGTTAGCCCGTTATGTGATCGGCGACATGTTCCGCGCCCGCTATGGCCCGCGCCTCGCTGCCTTTGAAGCCGGCTTTAACCGCAATGCTGTTTCTTATCTGCTGTCGATACGACTGGTGCCTGTATTTCCGTTTTTTCTGGTAAATTTGGCGGCGGCGCTGTTACAGGTGTCATTGCGGGTATTTTTTATCACTACCTTTTTGGGTATAATGCCAGGCGCGCTTGTCTTTGCAAGCATTGGCAATGGTGTGGGCTATGTTATCCAATCTGGATCCGAGCCCGATTTAAGTTTAGCGACACAGCCGGTCGTCATTTTCCCCATGATAGGGCTGGCCATTTTAACATTGGTGCCCGTCCTCTTGCGGCGTTGGCGGAAAGAAAAAAGTGAGACAGTATGAGCACAAGTGTGACCGCTGATATTTGCGTCATTGGGGCCGGTGCTGCAGGCCTATCGGTCGCCGCGGGCGCCGCTCAGCTCAATCAAAAAGTTGTTCTTGTCGAACAAGCAGAAATGGGCGGGGAATGCCTCAATAGCGGCTGCGTCCCCTCAAAATCGCTCCTGCGGGTTGCCAAGGCCGCTTACGAGGTCAAAAACGCCGCGCGGTTCGGTGTCGCGGCCAGCACGGTGAACGTCAATTTCGCGGATGCTATGCATTATGTTCAGGATGTTATCGCCAAAATCGCTCCGCATGACAGCGTCGAACGCTTTCGCGATATGGGGGTGACCGTATTGGCGGGCACCGGACAATTTGTCGATGCCACAACGCTAAAAGTCGGTAGCACGCGGGTCACCGCGCGTTATTTCGTTATTGCCACCGGAAGCAAGCCAGCCATTCCGTCGCTTCGAGGTCTCGGCACGGTCGATTATCACACCAATGAAACGATTTTTAAACTGACGAGCCGACCGCAACATCTTCTAATAGTCGGCGGCGGCGCCATTGGATTGGAAATGGCGCAAGCCTTCCGCCGTCTCGGTAGTCGCGTTACCGTCATCGAACAAAAAAATTGCCTACAGAATGAAGACCGCGAAACACTCGCGCCAGTCTTGGATAAATTACGCGCTGAGGGCGTGATAATAGAAGAAAATTGTCAGGTTAAATCTATCCGCAAAGAGGGCCGTAAGATCATTTTAAAAACCGATCGCGGTGATCTCGACGGGTCGCATATTTTGATTGCCACTGGCCGCACACCCAATTGCGACGAGCTCGGCCTTAACAATGCAGGCGTACAGCTGGCTGACGGCTTTATCAAAACCGACAATCGGTTGCGCTCCGATACGAAAAATATTTATGCCGTTGGCGATGTAACAAAATTTGGCGGCAGCACGCATAGCGCTTCCGAGCAGGCAGGCATTGTCATCCGCAATATGCTGTTTAAAATTCCCGCCAAAATCAATCCGCAAGCCTTTCCGCAGGCCGTCTATACAGATCCAGAATATGCGCGCTTGGGGCTGACCGAGGCCGCCGCCCGCGCCGCTGGTTACCCAGTCTCGGTTTTACGTTGGCCATTTAGCATTAATGATCGCGCCCTGGCGGAAGGCGACACGCATGGCTTGGTCAAGGTCGTCGCCGTACCAAACGGGCGGGTTCTTGGCGTGTCAATCAGTGGCGCCCATGCCGCCGACTTGCTGGCGCCCTGGAGCCTTTTGATGGGCCGGAAACTAAAGCTGTCGCATATGGCGGGCTTGATAGCGCCTTACCCAAGCCGTGGCGAAGCCAGCAAGCGCGCCGCTGGGGATTTCTACAGCCGCAAGCTGTTCTCATCGTCGGGTCGATTGGTGGTGAAACTCTTATCACTTTTCGGCCGTTAACCTTTGGTTTATTTTTTCGCGATAGACATAATCAAACCTTAAGACAAAAAGAGGAGTTGGCGTTGCGTAGAGTTTGGGACCGAATGTGGTCTCATCCATCAGAACAAGGATTAGCTGGTGCCTTGGCACGTCGCACGGTTGTGATGATGTGGGTCGGGGCCTTGAGCGCCTATTTTCTCGCCATCCCTTTTATTATGGCTGAGCACGCCCGCCACCAGCTCAACAGCCTCGCCCTACAAGGCGAAATGCTCGGCGCCCTTGAGGTCGACAACGCTTTTTTAAGCGGCCAAAAATTGCCGCATGATTTTGCCCTCGAATATGGCATTGAGGCGCTGTTTATTCACGCCGCCGCCGAGACCCAGATCTCTTCTGGGCGTTATATTATCTTCAGAAAAAACGATGTGCTCGGCAAAGCCGACACCGTGTTTAATTTGGACAATGCCTCTTGGTACTCACGTGTGGCACCGACCATGGCCATCCTATCGCCGTTCAGCGACGATTATGTCAGGGTCAATGGTCTGCAACGGCTCGACCATCCGCAAATCGACGTCTTTATTGCCAAAGCATTTTTGCGTGATCGTTTATGGGATATGTTTTTCAGCGCCTCGGCAATTGGCATCGTGATTTTCCTGGTGTCGCATTTTCTGGTCCGCCGAATGGCGGCGCGCTCAGTCCGTCAAACCCTGAGCAATGTGCTGGCGCGTCTCTACGGACGCCATCAAGATAGCGATCCGATAGGCGAAGACCTGCAATCAGATTTAATGCAGCGCCTCGAAAACAACCACAAAGCGCTTGAAGCGCATATTGATGACCAGGCGCGCTTGGCCTCCCTCGGGGCAGCGACGGGGCGCTTGGCGCATGATGTTCGCAACTTACTAGCCAGCCTACGCCTGTCGGCCGAGCGCATGGCTAACATGGAGGCCGAAGCCGATCGTCGTGCAGGCCAACGTATGATTGCCAGTATTGACCGCGCTCTGGCCTTATGCGAATGGGCCTCGCGCTACAAGAGCGCCAAACGCGAGAGCGTCGACATTACGCCTGTCGCACTCAGCACTTTGGTCGATGAGGTCTTTTCGCTCGTCAAACTGCACGACCCGCGCCACAGGATTGAATTGATTAACGCTGTCGAAGATGATTTCGCGCTAATGGCCGAACGCACATTATTATTCCGTATTCTTTTCAATATCTCGCTGAATGGTGTGCAGGCCATGCACAAAGCCGGCGATAAGGGTTTTGTGACGATTCATGCCCGCAAAACCGACAGCGAGATCTTTATTGACATCACCGATAGCGGACCAGGGATTGACCCCAAAATTGCGCAAAGCGCCCTAACCCCGTACGCCGGACAACACCCAGAGGGAACTGGATTGGGCATCATTATCGCAGCCGATTTATCACGCTGGCACGGCGGGTCGCTGGAGCTGTTGCGGAGCGACAATCTCGGCACCTGCTTTCGGGTGCATCTGCCCAGCCGACAGCAGGGGCGCGACGACGATCTCATAACCGAGGACGAAGACAATCTCGACGCTCTTTTGCGCGCCTAAAGTCAAGACAGTTGCAATCTTTAACAAGATCGGCTAGTGAACCTAAGTCTTGGCACCGGTAGCTCAGCTGGATAGAGCACCAGACTACGAATCTGGGGGTCGGGAGTTCGAATCTTCCCCGGTGCGCCACTTTCCCCACCCTAGTTAAAAAAAGCATCGCGGCATTCTGCATTTGAACTCGCGCCCGTTTCAATGCAGAGTATCATCCAAGCGACGGTGCCCAGAACAGCGCCACGCTTGTTTGGGCCTGTCTGGGGGAAAGATATGGAGCCGCGTACACCTATTTTGCGTCAAGTGCGCATTCACACAATTGCCGTATTAACCACCGTCTATGCGCTCAATGTTTTGGACCGTTTCATTTTAGGCATTTTATTGCCTTACATAAAACGTGAGATGGATCTCGATGACACCTTGCTGGGCCTACTCACGGGACCAGCTTTCGCGATTTTTTATGCCACCATGTCACTGCCGATCGCACGCCTGTCAGATCGTTATGCCCGCAAATATATTATTGCCATCTGTCTTTTCCTGTTCAGCTTGATGACCCTCTTATGCGGCTTCGCAACGGGGTTTTGGCATCTGTTTTTAGCGCGCATTGGTGTCGGGGTGGGCGAAGCCGGCACCATGCCAGCCTCGGCCTCAATGGTGGCAGATCTCTACCCGAAAGAACAACGCGCCTCAGCTATGGCGCTGCTATCCTTTGGCGCTAATATTGGCGCCATGCTGGCCTTTATTGTCGGTGGAGTGGTTGCCGCACAATATGGCTGGCGCGTGGGCTTTTTTATCGTCGGCATACCTGGTCTGATTTTTTCACTCTATGTCATGATGGGTTTACGTGAGCCATCCCGTGGCAGCATGGAAGCGAACGCCCCGCAAGCGGGAACCTCGCCGCCCTTTACCGCCTGCCTGGATTTTTTACGGCAGCAAAGAGCCTACTGGATGTTGACCATGGGGCTCGCCATGTTGGTGGCCGTCTCCAGCGCCAGTATGGTGTGGCTGGCATCTTTTTTTGAACGTAGCCACGGTTTGTCAACGGCGACCAGTGGACCAGTGATCGGTCTAGCTTTTGGCCTTGGCGGCGCTTTTGGCACAATTTTTGTCGGCGGCTATATAAGCGACAGAGTCTCGCGCGACGATATCAGCAAGAGCTTGTCTGTTGTCGCCATTGGCGCCGTCATTCTCGCCATCGGCTTGTCGCTGATTCTGCTCGCCCCAACGGCAACGCTCGCCCTCACGGCGATTGCCATTCCGGGCCTGTTGGGCATTTTTTTCCAAGGCCCGCTCTTAGCCCTTATTCTAGCCGTGTCGCCTTTGTCCATGCGCGCAACAGCAAGCGCCCTCTGCTTATTCTTAGTCAGCATGGTGGGTTATGGCCTGGGACCACCGCTGGTCGGCATTGTCAGCGATCATCTAAACCCGAGCTACGGCGACGACGCGCTTAGACTGGCCTTATTTTCAATGCCTGTACTGTGCATCATTGCGGCTGGTATTTGTAGCGCAACGCGGCGGCCCTTGCTCGATAATATCGAGCGTGCCGAGCGGTTTACCGGTTAAACGGAAACACTGAGCGGCGACCACATATCGACAATCCGGCCAGCGCGATAGACCGCCCAATGCGGAAATTGCAACATAATGGCCTCGCTTTGCCGCGGCCGCAAAAAGACGAAATCATCGGGCCGAATACCCGCGCCCGACGGCGCCGTCATCATTTCTTGATTGCTCGACCGGCCATACATGTCGTTATAGCCCAGACCTTTCGGATAAATCGGATCAGCCATCCAATAACCGCCATGGGTGAACAGGGTGCGCCCTGCCGCTGGCGCGCCCAAAACGGTTTCCACCAATTCATGCGCTGGCAAGCGCACACCAGATTGCACCTTCAAAACGGGCGTCGCAATGAAGCATGCGGGGTGATAGGCCCGTAATAATTTTTGATCAAAATCTGACGGCTTAACCATGACCGAACCGGCGGCCAGCTCATTGGCCAAATCGAGATTGCGGTATAAGCGGAAGGTCGGACTGCCGGCCATATTCCGAATTAAATGCTGCGCCGCTGGGGCGCCGATATATGATATCACCTCATCGAAAACCTGCTTGAAGCGCGTGGCACTGGCCCGCTTGGCTTTCTGCGGCCAACCATCAATATCGGGCAATTTTGGCAAATGCGGTTCATAGCCGAGCAAGCTGGTCAGCGTCACATGTCGCGAGTGCTGGACAATCGCCAGCGCCTCGGCCACGCTGTTCTCAAAGCCGCCGCGATGCAATCCAACATCGATCTCCAGACAAATATTCAAGGACAGTTTTCGACTGGCGGCAAATTCATCCAAAGCCCTCAGGCGTGACGGCGTGTCGACCAGCCAATGAACTTTTTGGCCGGCGGCTTTAAGCCCGCCCGGCAAGCCAGCATAAAAGGCCGCAATCGCCGCCAAGGCGAGAGGCTTGCCGAGCATATGATCACCTTGGGGAAAAATCCGAATGAGTTGCGCCAACATGGTGGCGTTAAAGCTCATCAGGCGATTGGTGCGTGTCTTGCGCGCTACGCGCCGCAATAATTGCTCTCCTGGCAAGGATTTTGCGACAATGCGATAGGCCATTTTTGCCGGCAAATCTGTGCGGAATTGGGTCAGATTTTGATCCAGCAAATCCTGATCAATCACCAGAACGGGCTCGCCAATCCCAGCCTTGCGCAAAGCCGCCTCGATCATTTTGAAATAAGAATGTGTTAGGCGCATAGCTCGTCTCCCCACAGTTGAGCCAAATAAGCATTCATGAAGCGCCGTCGCGGATCGAGCTGGCGACGGATCCGATCAAAGCTCTCAAAACCCGGATACAGCGCTCGCATGTCGCGGTGGGTCATGCTATGCATCTTGCCCCAATGCGGCCGGCCGCCATAGCGCTTAAAGATCGCCTCGACATCGGTAAAGACAGCCGCATAGGCGTCGCGGTGATAGCAATGTACCGCGATCGAGATCTTCTCGCCATTATGAAAAGGCGACATCAATGCCGTGTCAGCGGCTGTGCGGCGCGCTTCGATCGGGAAAAACACATCGCGGTGTTTGTGTTCAATACAGTGAACAACTTCGGCCAAGCAATCGAGACCGCAGCCTGCATCGATATGATACTCCATTTCGTTAAACGGGACATTGCGTTCACTGGCGAGCAAGCGCCAGCTATCGCCAACGACATTTTCACGCGGTGCGTTAGCAATCGCCTTGCGCAATAACCAGCGCCGCAATGGCGGTAGCCAGCGCCCAATATCGCGCAGAAGTTTTAATTGCTGCAACACGGCGTCACTCTCGTCTGGCGGGCGCGGCGTCGTGGTCGCTACCGTTTCATCATGGCTAATAGCCATCGCGTGATCGGAGAAAGGGACGTAAAAAAATTCAAAATTGCGATGTGCCTGCCACAGCGTTTCGGCGTCAGCCAATAAGGCGGCGAGTGGGGCAAACCAAACTTGCCGATGTAAGCGATAGGCCGGCACCAGTTGCATCTCAATTTCTGTGAAAATTCCTAAACTCCCGAGTGCCACCTGAGCAGCGGGTAACATCTCGGCATTTCGCGTCGCGCTGATTTCAACCAGCTCGCCCGCACCATCGACAAGGCGAATGCCCGTGATCTCCGCCGCCAAACAAGACAGGGTTCGGCCAGTACCATGCGTCGCTGTGCTCGTGGCACCGGCGAGGCTTTGCACATCAATATCGCCGAGATTACGAAAGGCGAGGTTTTGCGCCGCCAGCTGACGAGATAAATCGTGCAAACGAGCGCCGGCGCCCAACCATAGCCGCGCCCCGGCGGCATCGCGCGGGCCATCCGAAACAGTCGCAAAATAGCGCATGTCAACAATCACATCGTCATTCGGCACCAATCCCGTCCAGCTATGACCGGCTCCCACAGGACGCAAGACACGACCAGATTGAACCAACGCTTGCAGATCTTGTAAGGTTTCAGGCGCTTGAACATGCGCCGCCGATGGTGGCAAAGACCGCGACCAATTTTGCCACAAGGGCGGTAACGACATGTCAGCTACACTCATGCCGCCATAGTTGCATGAACAGGAAAAAGCGAGCAAGGCCTTATCCCATTGGCCTGTCTTCGGCTTTGCGCCGCGGCTGTTTTAAGGCTACAAAAGGAATTCTGTGGAGGATCTCATCATGTCCAAACGCCCTATGCGCTTGCGTCGCTCACAATTAGCGGTGCCTGGATCGAGCGAAAAAATGCTGACCAAGGCGGCTGCGTCGGCGGCCGATCATGTATTTTGTGATCTCGAGGATGCCGTTGCCCCCTCGGCCAAGCCAGGTGCGCGGGACTTGATCTGCGAGGCTTTAAACAATCTCGATTGGGGAAACAAAACGCGATGCGTGCGCGTCAATGATGTTGGCACACAATGGTGTCATGACGA
>JAYODZ010000051.1:0-4516 GCA_038106515.1 Rhodobiaceae bacterium | reverse complement strand
CATTATAACTGTCGTTGAAAAGGCGGGCGCCAATATTGACACCATAATGCTACCCAAGCCGTTGCGCGCTGCCGATGTACAATTTGCTGACATGCTGATCAGCCAGCTTGAGAAAAAACTCGGGCTAACCAATCGGATCGGTCTTGAAGTTTTGATCGAAGAGGTCGAAGCCATGCAGAATGTCGTGGAGATTGCCCGCTCTTGCGATCGCCTCGAGGCTATGATTTTTGGCATGGGAGATTACGCCGCCTCACAAGGGTTGGTGGTGGCTGATATTGGGCGCTCGGAAGGCTACCCGGGCGATATTTTCCATTATCCCCGCTATCACATGACCATCGCCGCGCGGGCCGCGGGCCTCGATGCCGTCGACGGACCATTTACCGATTTTAAAGATGAGGCGGCTTATCGCGAGGAATGTCGGCGCGCGAAGACGCTGGGTATGGTCGGCAAATGGGCGATCCATCCGGCGCAAATCGAGCCGGCGCTCGAAACCTTCAGCCCAACGCAAGACGAGGTCGATTTTGCCCGCGAGATCATTGCTATTTACAGGCAGGCTGAAGCCGACGGGCTCGGCTCGGTCGGCCATAAAGGGGTCATGGTGGACGCAGCCTCAGCGCGCCTATTTCAAAACACCGTCAATCGCGCCGATCTTATTGGGATGTAATTGTCTCAGAGGCAACATCCGCGTCCCATTGTGACGCGTCGGCGCCCATCATCTTGCCATAAACAAGATCGAACTTGGCGTACATCTCGGCGACCGGCACCTCAGCAAATTGCCCATGATCGTGGATATATTCCATATGACGTTGACCCGCGAGATCAAACGGGTGATAGAGACTATCGCTATGGCCATCAAACTCGAGGGTTTTGAGCGAAAATTTCTCACAAAGCTCGCGATTAAACGCCGGCGTTGCCTTTACCCAGTGGCCATCGAGATACACCGAACAATAGCCGTGATAGTAAAACACATCGGTTTTCATTTGCGCACGCAAGCGCGCCGTCGACAGATGATTTTTGACATCGGCAAAACCGACTGCGGTTGGGATGCCCGCGGCGCGGCACATGGCGGCCATTAAAATAGCTTTCGGGACGCACCACCCCTCGCCCGCCGCCAAGGTGATATCGGCTCTCAGATGTTCGGGATCGGGAGCGAAAGAATAGGGGTTGTAGCGAATTGCATCGCGGACCCAGTAATAAATATTAACCGTTCGGGCGCGCGCATCGCCCTGCCCAGCACAGGCTTTTGTTTGCGCCACAATTTTCGGGTGATCGGTTGTGATCAGCGCGTCGGCTTGCAAAAACGCTTGCATATCAGCTCTCCTGTAATTCCCAGCGGCCGATGAAACCACTGTGTTGCTGGAATGTTAACCACGCCACCAATCCAAGATGCAGCCGCGCCCGAATTAAGGTACACTTTCCGCATCATTCCGCAAGCTTGCTGCTCTAGGAGGAAGGCTAAAGATGCAACACGGACCGCTTAATCTGATCACCGATGTTCCCGGCATCCGCATCGGCAATGCGCACGATGATACGGCGCGCACGGGCGTAACCGTTATATTGTGCGACGAACCCGCGGTCGCTGCATGTTCAATTCCAGGCGGCGGCCCAGGCACGCGTGAAACCGATGCCCTGCAGCCGGGCAATTTGGTTGAAAAAGCCGATGCTGTTGTGCTGGCCGGTGGCTCGGTCTATGGGCTTGAGGCGGCCAGTGCCGTGACGGCAGCTTTGGGACGGCAAGGCCGCGGCTTTCCAACCGGGGCGGCCTTGCCTTCGCCGATTGTGCCCGCCGCCATTTTGTTTGATTTGCGCAATGGCGGCGAAGTGACCCCCGAGCGGCCAGAGCTTTATCGCCAGTTGGGCACGGACGCCCTCGCCGCCTGTTCGGTAGACTTTGCTCTTGGCAATTTTGGGGCTGGTTACGGCGCTGTCGCCGGACAAGTCAAAGGGGGCCTCGGCAGCAGCTCATCGCTAGACGCCGAGCTTGGAGTTCTCGGGGCGCTGTTAGCCGTTAACCCCTTCGGCGCCGTCGTCGATGCCGCTGGCCGGCTTTATTGTCAGGATTTTGCGCGCGCGCAAGACGGCAAGCCCGAATACGGGCCAGTGGCCCCGCCTGCGGCGCGTCAGCATGACGACGTTCTCGATGGCAGCAAAGCCCAAAACGCTTTTGCGGGCGGCAATACAACCATTGGCGTGATCGCCTGCTCAGCCGATTTGACGCGCGATGAGGCCTTGCGCGTGGCGATTATGGGGCAAGACGGTTTTGCGCGCGCTATTAATCCCGTACACACGCCATTTGACGGCGACGCGCTTTTCGTGCTGGCGACAGGGCGCACCGAATTATCGTCTGATCCCGCGCGGCGAAATTTACAAATAACGCGCCTCGGTGCTGAAGCGGCGCATACCGTTGCCCGCGCCATTGGCCGCGCCGTCTGGTCTGCCCAGCCGCTAGCGCCTTATCCCGCCCTTAACCAATAATTCATTTTAAGGGGCTAGACAGAGAATAGGCCAAGTGATCTAGTCAAAAAAGAATTAATAATGAGACAGGATTTAAGAAATGAGTGACTGTCATTCGTCACATGACCACAAGCGCCACCATGGCGACCACGCCTGCCATGATACAGGCGAGGCAAGTTGTCATGACGAAAAAGCCTCGTTTGATTGGTTTTTATGGACCAGCGGCCTGATCGTTGCCTTTTCGCTGGCACTTGGCCTCAGCAACCTTAACTTTCCCTACGAATGGATGGTGGTCTTCACCCAAAGCGCTGTCGAACTGGCCGATAAAATGTGGCCAGGGGTGGTTGCGGGAATATTTTTCGTCGGCCTTCTGGAGCTGGTCCCACGCGAGATCGTCATCGGCGTTTTGGGCGATAAGCGCGGCATTGGTAGCATTTTGCGCGCCACCGGCGCCGGCGTGCTCCTCGATTTGTGCAGTCACGGTATCTTAATGATCGCCGCCAAGCTCTATGAGCGCGGCGTTCGGCTCGGACAGGTCATGGCTTTCTTGATCGCCTCGCCTTGGAATTCATTTTCACTGACCCTGATTTTATGGGGGCTGGTTGGTTTTTGGTGGATGATGACCTTTCTCGGGCTTAGCCTGGTGATTGCGATTATTTCCGGTCTAATATTCGACGCTTTGGTGGATCGCGGTATTCTTCCCGATAATCCCAATAAAGTCGCTTTGGAAGAAAAAAAGCCGGTTTTTAGGTCCATTTGGAACTTAATTCGAAACGCTAAGCCGTCGCCACGTGGCTTTGTCGACATGATTATCAATGGCTGGGATGGCTCGAAAATGATCCTGAAATGGATTTTCTTCGGGATTGTACTGGCCTGTGCGATCCGCGCCTTTGTGCCACCGGATATGTTTAAAACCTTGTTCGGCCCGACGCTGGCTGGTTTGGGCATGACCATCATCTTCGCGACAATTATGGAGGCTTGTTCCGAAGGCTCAACCCCGATCGCCGCCGATATTATGACGCGCTCGCAAGCCGCCGGTAATTCCTTCGCTTTTTTAATGGTCGGCGTGTCCACAGACTATACAGAGATGATGGTCCTCCGCGAAGCCACGAAAAGCTGGAAAATAGCGCTTTTCTTGCCGCTCATCACCCTACCTCAGGTGATTATTCTTGCGATTATCCTGAATCAAAGCGTTGTCCCTTAAAAAGCCTAAAAATCGCGATAAAAGCCGCTTGACTTGGGCTTTTTGCGGGGTATATTCGCGGCTTCTGGCGGCTTTCCAAGGAATGTCGCCTCGTGATTGACGCCTGCAGGCCTGTGATGGGGCTGACGGCGGACTAAATAGAGGCAGAAAAACATGTTTGCTGTAATTCGCACTGGCGGAAAACAATACCGGGTCAGTAAAGACGACGTTATCACCATTGAGCGCTTGGCTGGTGAAGCCGGGGGCAAAGTCGTGTTCGACGAAGTCATTATGCTGGGTGGTGAGGGTAAAGATACCGTTATTGGCCAACCTTTGGTTGCTGGCGCAACTGTAGCCGGCGAAATTGTTGAGCAAAACCGCGCCGATAAGGTTACGGTGGTGAAATTCCGTCGGCGGCAGAATTATCACCGCATGAAAGGCCATCGCCAACAACAATCTTTGGTGAAAATCACCAATATTGCTGCTAAAGCGAGCGCCAAAAAAGCTGAGGCTACAGAGGAGTAAAGACCCATGGCAACCAAAAAAGCAGGCGGTTCATCCCGTAACGGGCGCGATAGCGCCGGCCGTCGCCTCGGGGTTAAAAAATTCGGTGGCGAGCAAGTTATTCCTGGCAACATCATTATTCGCCAACGGGGCACTAAATGGCACCCGGGAAATAATGTCGGCATGGGTAAAGACCACACGATTTTCGCGCTCGTTGAGGGCAAAGTGGCTTTCTCAGGCGCCCGCGGTGGCCGCACTGTCGTATCTGTCGAACCAGAGCAACAGGCCGCAGAATAAGGCCCAGTCTTTCTCAGACAATCGAGATTATCGAGAGAGATGGGTGACCATCTCTCTTTTTTTTGGTTAATTGGACGG
>JAYODZ010000050.1:12282-12812 GCA_038106515.1 Rhodobiaceae bacterium | reverse complement strand
CCGTACATCTAATCGATAAAGTTTGCGCTGCCGAAGCCGTATCGATCGGCGCCGAAGCCAAAGCCTTGATTGCACGCGCTGCTGAAGGCTCGGCGCGCGATGCCCTGTCGCTTTTGGATCGGGCTCTGGCGCATGCTGGAGAAAACCTCAGCGCTCTCGACGGCGATACCATGCGCGGGCTCCTCGGCCTGGCCGACAGTGGCCGCATTCTTGATCTTCTAGACATGATCATGCGCGGCGATGTTGTGGCGGCTCTAAACGAATTTGCCGCGCAGTATGAAATGGGGGCTGATCCCGCCGTTATTATCGCAGATTTGGCTGATGCAACGCATTGGATCACGCGGTTGAAATTTATCGACGACGCCGATGCCGATGTCACCATCGCCGCCGATCAGAGACGACGCGGTCGCGAGATGGCCGATAAATTATCGATGCGCAACTTGGCACGCAGCTGGCAAGCGCTCGGCAAAGGTCATCAAGACGTTTTAATCTCCCACAACCCGCGAACGGCGGCTGAAATGGTGATTATG
>JAYODZ010000050.1:6288-12272 GCA_038106515.1 Rhodobiaceae bacterium | reverse complement strand
ATCTGCCGACGCCAGATGAGTTGGTGCGCGCCTATCAACAAGCAACCCCGCAAACCACGGCAACGGCCTCAACGCCTGCGGCCGCGCCCGCGCAACCCGCCCCCCCACAGGCACGGCGCCAAAGTGGTGGCTCGCCGGTTGCCGTTACGCAAGTCGAGGAGGCTTATGCACCGCAAGTGCATGACTTCGCGAGCTTGCTGGAACTGGTCGCAGAAAAGCGTGAAATTGGTTTGAAATATGCCTTGGAAACGGATGTTCATTTGGTATCCTTCGCGCCACCGCAAGTCGATCAGCCGGGCAAGATTGAATTGCGGTTAGCCAATCCCGCTTCGAATGTGGCGCAGGAACTCACACGTAAATTGCGTGATTGGACACAACAGAAATGGATTGTTTCAATCGCCGGTTCAGGTGGGGCACAAACCATCGCCGCCGTTAAAGAAGATATTCGGCGTGACCGCGAGGCAGTCGCCAAGACCGACCCCCTAATCGCCGCAGCTTTAAAAGCATTCCCCGATGCCAAGATCATTTCGGTCACCGATTTCAGCAGCCCGCCGGCAACATCCTTCGATGCCGAAGATGCCGGTCCCGATGGGGATTAACCATGTCAGGGCAAGAGATTGAGGGCCTGATTAAAATTATGTCGCGCCTGCCCGGATTGGGACCACGTTCGGCGCGGCGGGCCGTTCTGCAACTCATGCGTAAAAAAGACACCATGCTCGGCCCGCTATGCGACGCCTTGTTAGCGGCGCGCGATGCCATTCAAACCTGTACTAACTGCGGCAATATCGATACCCAAGACCCGTGTACAATATGCGCCGATCCGCGACGTGATCGCAGTTTGATTTGTGTGGTTGAGGATGTCGGCGATTTATGGGCGCTCGAGCGTGCTGGCGCTATGCGCGGCGTATATCACGTCTTGGGCGGCACTTTATCGGCGCTCGACGGGGTCGGGCCAGAGCAACTCAATATCGCCAGCCTACCGCAAAGATGCAGTTCCGACAGCGAAATCATTCTGGCCATGAACGCCACAGTCGAAGGCCAAAGCACTGCACATTTTATTACCGACATGCTGTCGGGAAAAAATTTACGTATTACACGTCTGGCGCATGGCGTACCAGTCGGGGGAGAACTTGATTATCTGGACGATGGCACCTTGTCGGCGGCCATGCGGGCGCGCCTGCCAATGTCCGATGTTTAGCCCGCGCAAGCCTTAAGCCTCGTCATCCGACACGATACCGAGTTGCGCTTTGCCAGTATCAATATCGGCATTGCCAATGCGGTCGCTACGGCTGGTGATTTTGCGGGTCGAGGTTTCAATATCGGAAATATCTTGTTCCGCCTGCGTAAAATGCCCGCGCAATTTGTCGACCCGCGTCGCCAGACGCTCGACATCTTTCATCAACACGCGGACTTCTTTTTGAATAAGGCTGGCTTTTTCATGCATTTCCACGTCACGCATAATCGCGCGCACCGTGTTAAGCGTCAGCCACATGGTATTCGGCGAGACCGGATAGACCCGCAAATCGCGACATTTTTGGACAATCTCGGGCAGATTTAGATGCAGTTCGGAGAAAACGCTTTCGCTGGGTAAAAACATCAGCGCCGCGTCAGCTGTTTCTCCCGGAATAATATAGCGTGAAGCAATATCATCGGCATGTTTTAAGACATCGCGACCAAGTTGCGTGGTCGCGCTTTTTCGCTGCTCCGTGGTCTCGGCATCGATCATAGCGCGATAGGATTCGAGGGGGAACTTACTATCGACGACCACGGGACCGGGTGGGTCGGGCAACAGAATCAAGCAGTCAGCGCGACGACCATTGGATAAACTATGTTGCAAACGGAAGGCATCGCGCGGTAAAGCGTCCTGTACCAAATCATTGAGCCGCGTCTCACCAAAGCTCCCGCGCGCTTGTTTATTATCGAGAATTTGCTGCAAGCCCACAACCTGCCCCGAGAGCGAGGTGATATCTTTTTGCGCCCGATCAATCACCGCTAAACGCTCGTTTAAATCGCCCAGAGACTTGCCCGTCCGCTCATTCGATACACGTAAATTTTCTTGCACCGACTTGCTGACTTGCTCCAAGCGCTCATTCAAAGACCGCGTCAGCTCTCCGCGTTCCGCACTATTGGTCTCCGACATGGCCTTTACCAAGGCTGTTAGATCGCGTTGTTGCTGATCGATTTGAGCGAAGGCATCGGGCGCGGCGGAACTCCGACTTCGCATCAGCAAAGCCGTCACCAGCACGGCGCCCACCACCAAAGCGATTGTATAACCCCATTCCATATCTCACCCCTATTCTGCTCGATCCGATCTATCGCTCAACGCTTGACGCTTACCCCAGCTTTCGCTTATTTCAAGTTATGGCTGTAAGAGAGATTATCACCGTTCCGGATCGGCGTCTCAAGACTATTTCGAAACCTGTCGACAGGGTTGATGACGCTTTGCGCCAGTTGATGGATGACATGCTCGAGACCATGTATGCCGCCGATGGTATTGGGCTCGCTGCCATCCAGATTGCCGAGCCGCTACGGGTTATTGTGATGGATTTATCGCAACGCGAAACGAGCCAAGGCGACGGCGGTGACGCCGCAGCTGAAGCGAGCACCCAAGCCAGCGAGACGGGTCCACGCTATTTCGCTAACCCGGAAATTATTTGGACCTCTGACGAAACTAATAATTACCAAGAGGGCTGCCTCTCCGTGCCAGGCTTTTATGACGATGTCGAGCGGCCAAGGCAATGCCGCGTTCGCTTTCTCGATTATGATGGGCAGACGCAGGAGTTAGATTGTGATGGCCTCTTAGCAACCTGTATCCAGCACGAGATGGACCACTTGAACGGCATCGTTTTCCTCGATCATTTATCGCGCCTGAAACGCGAGCGGATTGTTAAGAAACTACAAAAAGAAAGCCGCGACATGCAGGCGCAAAGAACGTGACAGCCTTGCGATTGGTCTTTATGGGCACACCTGATTTCGCCGCCGTTCCGTTACGGGCGTTGATCGATCAGGGCTATGATATTGCCGCGGTTTACACCCGCCCACCGCAAAAATCGGGGCGCGGCATGGCATTACAGCTTTCACCTGTGCATCAAGTGGCGCAGGCGCATCACCTCGCGGTGGAAACGCCGACGAGCTTGAAGACGACGGATGCCGCGCAGCGTCTGGCGGACTACCAACCTGATCTCGCCATTGTTGTTGCTTATGGCATGCTCTTGCCAGCCGCTATCTTGCAAACACCGCGGCTTGGCTGTTGGAACATTCACGCCTCGTTACTGCCGCGTTGGCGCGGTGCCGCGCCGATCCAAAGAGCCGTGATGGCGGGCGATACAGAAACCGGCGTCTGCATCATGCAAATGGATGAGGGGCTCGACACCGGCCCGGTTTTGAGGCGCGCCACCTGCCCCATAACCGCCGGCGACAATGCGCAAAAATTGCACGACAAATTGGCCATTTTGGGAAGCGAGACATTGTTGCAGACGCTGGCATATTTATCAGCAGGTGCTCTAACCCGCGCCGATGCCGTGCCGCAAAATGATCACGGCATGAGTTACGCCGCCAAAATAGATAAGGCTGAGGCGGCGATTGATTGGACGTGCCGCGCGCACGACATCTACAACTTAGTGCGCGGCCTGTCGCCCTTCCCTGGCGCTTGGTTTAGCTATCAAAATACCCGCATTAAACTGCTCGAGGCTGAGCTCGACCCCACCCTCTCCGCGCCTGCTGGAACGGTGATAAATGACGCCGGATGGATTGCTTGCGGCACCGGCGCTATTCGTCCCGTGACCTTGCAGCGGGCGGGCAAAACGCCGATGGATTTTTCTGAGTTTTGCCGCGGCATGCCTTTGCCAACCGGAACGGTTTTGTCATGCAACGCTACAAGCTAACCCTCGAATATGATGGCGCACCCTTTGTTGGCTGGCAGTCGCAGGCCAGTGGTCTGGCCGTGCAAGACCGATTGGCGGCCGCGATTGAAAAATTTTGTGGCGAGTCTCCAACTATTTTTGCCGCCGGTCGCACCGACTCTGGCGTTCATGCGCGCGGACAGGTAGCGCATATCGACCTTGCCAGCGCCCCCGAGGCGCATAAATTGCGTGACGGAGTGAATTTTCACCTCAAGCCCGACCCCATCGTTATTGTCAATGCAGCACTTGTTGACGATGAATTTCACGCCCGCTTCACGGCAATCAAACGGCATTATCTCTACCGCATTATAACGCGGCGAGCGCCCTTGGCGCTTGATGGCGCCTATGCCTGGTGGGTGCCGCAAGATTTGAATATCGCCGCCATGCATGACGCCGCACAAATATTGCGCGGCCAGCATGATTTTACCACCTTTCGCGCCAGCCAATGCCAAGCCGCTTCACCCGTCAAAACGGTCGATCATATCAGCGTCGAGCATGATGATGATGTCATCCGCATTCAAGTTTCGGCGCGCTCTTTTCTGCACCACCAAGTGCGTTCATTTGCGGGAGCCCTAAAATATGTCGGTGAAGGCAAGTGGACAGCGGACAATTTAGCGGACGCTCTGAAAGCCGCAGACCGAGCCGCCTGCGCGCCTGTTGCACCACCGCATGGGCTGTACTTTATGCGCGTTGATTACCCTGAGAAGTATGACGTCAAGGTTTCGAAATAAACCGCGCTCAATTGCGTCACGGCTTCAAGCGGCACATTTTCGTCCACCTTGTGCATGGTCTGCCCAATCAGCCCGAATTCGACGACAGGGCAAATATCTTTAATGAAGCGAGCATCCGATGTGCCGCCCGTTGTCGACAGTTGCGGCCGATGCCCGCTGACACGTTCGATCGCCGGCACGAGATGCGCCAGTAGAGCACTCGCATCGGTCCGAAAACAATCGGCGCTATGGGTCAACTCAAGCTCATAGCGGGCGCCAATCGACACAGCGGCGAGACGATCCGTGATCCATTGCCCGATGCTGTCCCGGGTCCACAAATCATTATAGCGAATGTTAAAGCGCGCCTGCGCCTTCGCCGGAATAATATTGGTGGTGCTATTGCCGACATCGACACTGGTGATTTCGAGATTACTCGGTTGAAAATGCTCTGTGCCCGCATCAACAGGTTGAGCTGTCAAAGCTGCAGCCAGCGCCAATAGATCGGGCACCGGATTTTGCGCAAGATGCGGATAGGCGACATGGCCTTGCACGCCAGTGACAGTAAGAATGCCATTGACGCTACCACGACGCCCAATTTTGACCATCTCACCCAAAGCTTCGGGGTTGGTCGGTTCGCCGACAATACAGCCGTCAATCTGTTCCCCGCGCTGGCGCAACCACTCGACCAGCTTCACCGTCCCATTTATCGACGGCCCCTCCTCATCGCCCGTGATGAGCAGGCTGATCGACCCAGCGGGCATGCCTTGGATTGCAATATAACGATCGACCGCGGCGACAAAGGCGGCAATCGCCCCTTTCATATCAGACGCACCACGCCCCCAAATGGCGCCATCGCGGACGACGCCTGCAAAAGGATCATCCGACCACTGCGCTTGATCGCCGATCGGCACAACATCTGTGTGGCCGGCAAAGCAAATATGAGGTTTTCCCGTCCCGAGGCGCGCATAGAGATTATCGACCCGCGCCGCACCCTCGCCATAGGGCAGGCGATGGCAGCTAAACCCAAGCGGCTCAAGGCTAGCTTGCAATATATCGAGCGCCCCCGCATCCTCTGGGGTGACCGAGGGGCACTGGATCAGACGGGCTGTGAGCTCGACAGGATCTATCATTTAATCGTCTCGCAACAGCTGGTTCACCGAGGTTTTGCTGCGGGTTTGCGCGTCGACCGTTTTCACAATCACCGCACAGGCCAAAGCAGGTTGCCCCTCGCCGCCCGGAAGCGCGCCCGGTACGACGACCGAATAGGCCGGCACTTCACCGCGGTAGATTTGGCCGCTTTGACGATCAACAATTTTGGTCGAGGCCGAGAGGAAAACGCCCATCGCCAAGACCGCGCCTTCGCGTACGATCA
>JAYODZ010000050.1:4246-6278 GCA_038106515.1 Rhodobiaceae bacterium | reverse complement strand
CGATCACACCTTCGGCGACCTCGGAGCGGGCGCCGATAAAGCAATTGTCTTCAATTATAACAGGGTTGGCTTGTAATGGCTCCAGAACGCCACCAATGCCGGCGCCGCCCGAGATATGCACATTCTTGCCAATTTGCGCGCAGGAGCCAACGGTCGCCCAGGTGTCGACCATGGTGCCGCTATCGACATAAGCACCCAAATTCACAAAGCTCGGCATCAAAACAACGCCCGGCGCAATATAGGCCGAGCGCCGCACGACGCAATTCGGTACGGCGCGAAAACCAGCGGCGGCGTAATCTGCCTCTTGCCAACCATGAAATTTAGACGGCACTTTATCCCACCAGCTGGTCGCTTGCGGGCCACCGGCTTGCATAGTCATGTCGTTCAACCGAAAGGACAATAGCACCGCTTTTTTCAGCCACTGATTAACCACCCAATCTTGGCCATGCTTTTGAGCAACACGGCGGCGCCCCTTATCGAGATCGTCCAAGGCGGAATTCACAGCATCGCGCACGTCACCGCTCGTCGCTGGGCTGATCGACTGAATATCGTCAAAAGCGGCATTAATAATTGTCTCTAACGCATCGGACATAAGACTTCCTTCCTCGTGGTTACTCCTCGGAACCTATCAGCAGGTCCCTGTAAGTCAACTGCGGATCAGCGCCGCATCGCGGCATTTAACCTCTCCCAAAAACGTTTCCAAACAATGGGTCAGATGATGCACATGTTGGTCGTCATCGATCCCGAGATAAGCTTCTTCTTCCTCGCTCAGCGCCCGGTCGCGGATCAAGATTGTCGTCATACCCAAAGCATGGGCGGGCTTTAAGTTGCGCGACATGTCTTCAAAAAAAGCCGTTCGGGTGGGCTCGAGATCAAACCGCGCCAGCATAGCGGGGTATATATTAGCATTTGGCTTGGGAATGTAATCAGCGCTGACAATATCAAAAATATCGGTGAAGTGATGCAACACGCCGAGTTGCGCCGAGACGCGTTCGGCATGTGCCCGCGTGCCATTGGTAAAAATAAATTTCCGCCCCGGCAGCTTGGCTAGCGCCGCATCGAGCTTCGGCGCCGGTGCCAAAACTGAGACATCAATATCATGCACAAAGTCCAAAAACGCATCGGGCTGCATGGCGTGGCGGTGCATCAACCCCGCCAACGTCGTACCATAATCGCGTAAATATAATTTCTGAAGCCGCCGCGCCTCGACCAGCGATAATCCCAAAGCCTCGCCGATAAAGGCCGTCATCCGCTGATCCACCTGGTCAAACAAGTCATGCTTGGCCGGATAAAGCGTATTATCCAAGTCGAAAACCCAGTCAGTAATATGCGAAAAATCAACCATGTTTACTCGAGCGTTACTGTCCATGTCGTCGCCGCGCCTGTATCGACGCGTTGAAATCGCGCCACATTATAGCCACGCTCGACACAATCCTCATTGCCCTCGATTACAAAACGGGTCGACTTGACACAGAGCGGAAACTCGCCGCTCCATATTTTCGGGCGTCCCGCCTCAAACACTTGCGACCCATCGGCTCCCACGGCTTCGGCATAGGTAAAATAATAGCGCTCTTTTAATTGCTCGTTCATCGCTTGGCGGCAACTGCCCGCGGGGACGCGCACCCAGCCTTTCGACATCACACCTTGTGCCGTTACTGTGCCGGCGGCAGCCCAGACGAGATACGAGGTCTCATTGCAAAACCGCAAACCGCGGGACGCGGCAGCAACTTTGACCGTCTGATACATATGCAACATCAAATCCGTGCGATTGCTCGACGCACTGATTTTCGGTGATACATTATGGGCCTTGATATATTCTTGGATCGACTCTTCGGTCTGGCGCCCGACAAAACCATCAACCACCGATATGTCATAGCCGAGATCTTTGAGCAAACGCTGCACCGCCGCTGTCACGGCGCGCTGGCGTTTATAGTCTTGCGGCTCAGAAAAAGTGACTTTCGGTTTTTTAGCGCGCAAGTCAATCGCCGCAAAATCAACCCCCGTGAAACCACGCAAACGGCATTCGCGGCGG
>JAYODZ010000050.1:0-4236 GCA_038106515.1 Rhodobiaceae bacterium | reverse complement strand
AAGCCCGTTCCGGCATGAGCTTTATCGGATACAGCCTAGACATCAGCTTGCGCATTATCGGGCCGCGTCTCAAAGGCATCGACACAGCGCCCTGGCTCAATCGTAACCCAGCCCTCGCTGCGGCTTGCTGCGCCATCGGCATAGGCAAGACTGACCTCCAGAAAATAACTGGTTTCATTGCACAGATTAACGGCCTCGGCACGCGCCACAGAGGTGACAAGACTGCCGACAGCGGTAAAAAACAAGGCGGCGAGGGTAAATCTCACGATCTCACCCTACCAATGTCCCCGCCCCAAGCTCCGTGAACAACTCCAGCAAAACCGCATTCGGAACGCGGCCATCCAAAATCGCAACCGCGCCAACGCCACCGCGCACGGCTTCCATCGCCGTTTCCAGCTTCGGGATCATGCCACCCTTTGCTGTACCTTTACGGATCAGGTTTTGTGCTCGCTTGAGGCTCAACCGCTCTATCAACTGTCCGTCATCATCTAACACACCGCTCACATCCGTCAGCAGCAAAAGCCGTTCCGCGGCAACTGCCGCGGCAATCGCGCCCGCCGCAGTGTCGGCGTTCACATTCAAAGATTGTCCAGTCCGTGACGTCGCCAAGGGAGCGATCACTGGAATAATATCAGCCTCAACCAAGGTACGCAGTAAATCAGCGTTGACCTTTTGCGGCGTGCCAACAAAGCCCAAATTCACCGCTTTCTCGATATTGCTATCCGGATCGCGCTTGGTTTTTTTGGTTTTGGTGGCGACCAGCAAGTTGCCGTCTTTGCCCGATAGGCCAAGGGCCGTACCGCCCGCCTGGTTGATCGCCGTCACGATCTCCTTATTGATCAGACCAGCCAGCACCATTTCCACCACTTCGATGGTTTTGGCATCGGTTATTCTCAAACCATCGGCAAACTTACTTTTGATCCCGAGACGGTCGAGCATGTTGGCAATTTGCGGCCCGCCGCCATGCACAATAATCGGGTGGATGCCCGATTGCTTCAAAAGCACAATATCATTGGCAAATTGCGCCGAAAGCTTGTCATCACCCATGGCATGGCCGCCAAATTTTACGACGATAATTTTACGATCATAACGCTGCATGAACGGCAAGGCCTCGGTCAAAATATGCGCCTTTGCCAACCAATCCGCACTCGATACGCCACTCGGCCGTTTTCTAGTCGCCATAGAATGTCCTCACTGATTTAGCTCTGCCCTTTATAGCCGATTGCATCGAGATCAACCAGCGTCGCGATTTCGGCCTGCAAAAGATTAATCCCCGTTCCCTTTTCGCTGGAGGTCAACAAAATATCAGGATAGGCGGCGGGACGTTTGCGCAATTGCTGTGCGGTTGCGGCGAGCAGACGTTCTTGCTCGGCGGCGCTGATCTTATCAACCTTGGTCATGACAATTTGGTACACCACCGCCGTGCGGTCGAGGTCATCCATCATCTCAATATCATTGGCTTTCAAGCCATGGCGCGAATCCACCAATAAAAATACCCGCCGTAAATTCGCCCGCCCGCGCAAATAGGCGGTCAATAAACGGTTCCATTTCTCGATTTTAGTTTTGGACTCGCGGGCATAGCCGTAGCCAGGCATATCGACTAACCACAGGCCACCTTCGGTCTGCGGCGCGAGATGAAAAAAATTCAGCTCCTGCGTTCGGCCCGGCGTATTTGACGTGCGCGCCAAGCTCTTCCGCCGCGTTAAAGCATTGATCAAGCTTGACTTGCCAACATTGGAGCGGCCAGCGAACGCAATCTCTACGCGGTCTGAGATCGGCGGTAGGTCGCGGATCTCTGCAACCCCGCGGACAAATTCGCAACCTTGCGCAAAAAGCCAATGGCCGGCTTGTAAAGAGGCATCGGCTGTCGCCACATCAAGCTCCGTCGGCCCGTTTCTTCACGCCGAGATTATACAGCAGTTCAATCTCGACGCCGTTTTTGCGCATGATGAAGCCCTGCTGTAAAATCGACAGGAAGTTATTCCACGCCCAATAGATCACCAGCCCTGCGGGGAAGCTTGCCAATAAGAAGGTGAACACGATCGGCATATATTTAAACAGGCGCGCTTGAATGGGGTCTGGCGGCGCGGGGTTCATTTGCATTTGCACAAACATGGTCAGCCCCATAACCAGTGGCCAGAAACCGACCATCAACAGCGTCGGCGGATCCCACGGGATCAGGCCAAAGAGGTTGAATAAAGAAGTAGGATCGGGCGCGGCCAAATCTGTAATCCAGCCATAGAACGGCTCATGTCGCATGTCCAAAGTAACATACAGCACTTTATACAGCGCGAAGAAAACTGGGATTTGCAGCAATACTGGCAAGCATCCGGCCAAGGGATTGAGCTTCTCTTCGCGATAAAGCTTCATGAGTTCTTGCTGTTGCGCCTGTTTGTCGTCCTTGTAAATCTCCCGCAGCTTCATCATTTGCGGTTGAACTTTTTTCATCTTAGCCATGGTTTCGTATGACCGATTGGCCAGCGGAAAGAACAACAACTTGATGAACACAGTCACAATCAAAATTGACAGCCCATAATTACCGATCAATTGATAAATTAAATGCAGGGCGCGGAACATGGGTTTGGTTAAGAAATAAAACCAGCCCCAATCAATCAACAGATCAAAACGCTTAATACCCTGCTCGGCATAAGCATCGATCACATTCACCACCTTGGCGCCGGCAAAAAACCGACTATCGAGAGACAATGTCGCGCCGGCGGCAATGGTTTGTCCCGTCATCAGATAATCGGCGCGATAGACCTCGTCACTGGCTTGATCGGCAGCGCGGGCGGTGAAGCGGGCGTCTATGGTTTGGTCAGCCGGAGGCACCAGCGCCGTCGCCCAATATTTATCGGTAAAGCCGAGCCAACCGGTGGTTGCCTGAATTTTACGCGGGCCATCGCTAATCATATCGGCATATGTGATTTCCTCGAGCGTCTCGCCCAAAAATCCGATAGCACCCTCGTGCAACACAAATATTTTATTGCTCGCGGGCTGTCCGATGCGGGTGATCTGGCCAAATGGATATAGCGTTACAGGCACAGCACGCGAGTTCACCACGCGGTCTGTAATCGTAAACATGAACTTGTCATCAACGCTGATCTGGCGCTGAAACACCAGACCATCGCCGTGTTTGTATTCGAGGGTAATCGGGCTATCGGTGCGCAACACATCGCCTGCCACGAGCTGCCACATAGTTGTCGGGCCTGGGACAGCTGTCGCGTCACCCTCCGTCACCCGATAGCCTAGTGTTGCTTGCCAATTTAGGGTGGCGCCGCGCGGCCTTAACACCTTCACGGGCGGAGCACCCGCGGCTTGCGAAATCGGGAATCGCGCCAAAGCCAGATCATCAAAGCGCGCACCTAGAAGCGCGATAGAGCCGATGAACTGCTCGGTTTCAATCGCCACCCGTGGGCTCGCCGCAACATCTAAAACTTCTGAAGATTGCGCCGCTGCCGTGTTCGCCGGCGCAGCTGGCTGTTGCGGTGTTAGCGGGTCGATATCGGTAGAAGATTGCGCGGGCGTTTCCGCGGCTACGAGAGCGGCCTGCTCGGCCGCCAATTCGGCTTGTTTCTGAGCTTGATATTTCGGCTCGAGGACAAAATATTGCCACCCCAATAAAACCGAAAGGCTGAGAATAACCGCGAAGATAAAATTATTATTTTCACCCATTTTTGACTAACCCCTGTTGATCCTCTGCCTATAGCGTCTGTAATTTCTCATCCCACTCCGCATGTAGTTTGCCGAGCGCGTAACTCAAATCCTGCCGCAAGTCGGCAAAATTCCGTTCATTGCTTTCTAGCCGAGCAATCAGCACATAGTCCATGCCTTGACGGCCTAATGTGGGTAAAATTTCGTGGGCAAGCGCCCGTAAACGCCGCCGCGCGCGATTACGTATAACGGCACTACCAATTTTTCGGGTCGCCGTTAAGCCATAGCGAATTTTATGATTTTGGTCTGGGTCTGGGTTATCGCTTAGCTGCACAACGAGGCCTCGTGTCCCTCGCTTTAAACCCTTTGCGACGCGTAAAAAATCCCGCCGCACGAGCAGTCTATCTAGAGACTGCGTCATAAAAGCCTCAAACTAGGCGCTTAACCGTTTGCGACCACGCGCACGACGACGGTTAAGGACCAAACGTCCGCCTTTCGTATCCATGCGGTCACGGAAACCATGGCGCCGCTTACGAACCAAATTACTGGGTTGTAATTTTCTTTTCACCGTGAACTCCTCTTCGC
>JAYODZ010000049.1:11896-12866 GCA_038106515.1 Rhodobiaceae bacterium | reverse complement strand
CTTGACGCTGGATCAATCGCTCGTCGATGAGGACTTCTTCGCCGAAGGCACGATGTTCGACGGCTCCTCGATCGCTGGCTGGAAGGCCATTAACGAGTCAGACATGATTTTGATGCCAGACCCGTCAACCGCATCGATGGACCCCTTCTACGCCGAGCCAACCCTGACCCTGTTTTGCGACATTCTGGACCCAGCCTCAGGCGAGCCTTACAACCGCGACCCGCGCTCAACGGCATTGCGCGCCGAAGCCTATCTGAAATCAACTGGCATTGGTGACACCGTCTTCGTCGGCCCAGAAGCAGAATTTTTCATTTTTGATGACGTTCGTTTCTCAACCGAACCTTACAGCACGGGCTTTGTTCTCGATAGCGTTGAACTTCCCTCCAACAGCGCCACCGAATATGAAGTCGGTAATATGGGCCACCGTCCGCGCACCAAAGGCGGCTACTTCCCTGTGAACCCCGTTGATAGCGGTCAAGATATTCGCGGTGAAATGCTGTCCGTGATGCGTGAAATCGGTCTCAGTGTTGAAAAACATCACCACGAAGTTGCTTCGGCGCAGCACGAATTGGGGCTGAAATTCGGCACCCTGACATCAATGGGTGATGCTATTCAGATGTATAAATATGTGATCCACAACGTGGCACATGCTTATGGCAAAACCGCAACCTTCATGCCGAAACCTGTCGCTGGCGATAACGGCTCGGGCATGCACGTGCACCAGTCGATCTGGAAAGACGGCAAGCCACTTTTCGCAGGCGACAAATATGCCGGCCTGTCGCAAGAGTGCTTGTATTACATTGGCGGCGTCATCAAACATGCCAAAGCTATCAACGCCCTCACCAACCCATCGACCAATTCATATAAACGGTTGATCCCAGGTTTTGAGGCTCCAGTTCTGCTGGCTTATTCTTCGCGTAACCGTTCGGCCTCTTGTCGTATTCCGTATTCGACGTCGCCGAAAGCCAAA
>JAYODZ010000049.1:9872-11886 GCA_038106515.1 Rhodobiaceae bacterium | reverse complement strand
CCTTCACCGCAATGCTGATGGCCGGTTTGGACGGTATCGAGAACAAGATCGATCCAGGCCCCTCGATGGATAAGGACCTTTACGAGCTGCCGCCAGAAGAGCTGAAAAATGTTCCGCAAGTCTGTGGTTCACTGCGTGAGGCGCTCCAAGCCCTCGACGCCGACCGCGAGTTCTTGAAAAAAGGCGGCGTCATGGATGATGACCAAATCGACGCCTATATCGAGCTGAAATGGCAAGAAGTTTACCGCTTCGAGCACGCACCGCATCCGGTTGAGTTCGACATGTATTATAGCGTCTGACGGCTTAACCAGATGAAAAGGCCGGGCTTGTCCCGGCCTTTTTTTTGCCTATTGGGCAGATCGATAGGCGTTATAAGCTGCCGCAGCGGCCTCTTCATTTTTCAAATAAAGACGTAGCGCTTTTAACACACTCATTGAGGAATCGGACGCACCGTGCCGCCCAATATTGAGGATATTCATGCAGAACCAGCCTTGCTGCCCCCAGCCATTAAAAGCCGTTATCATGCGGAACGGAGAATTCGGGCCGAGCCAGCCTGGCCCGATGCGCAGATTTTTCTCCCAACTCGGAGCTTCGCTCACGGCGCCGCTCAACAGCTTATTGATGATATCGGTATCGGCGCATAGCGGCCGACCAATGCCAATAACGTCACAAGCTTTTGCTTCAAGCGCCGCAGACATGCCTACAACGGTTCGAAAGCCACCCGTGACCATGAGCGGTTTTTTCATCACCGCGCGAATGTCGCGAGCATAGTCCAAGAAATAGGCCTCTCGCGCGATAGTACTTTCGCGGCGTTGTTCGGCGCGATCGGGATTGACCGTCATATTGTCTAGACCCACGAGTTTCGGCTGCTCGTAAGTGCCGCCGGAAACTTCCAGCAGGTCAATTTTTTCTTTGTTCAGCCAGCGCGCCACCTTAACCGCATCCTCATGCGAAAAACCGCCGCGTTGGAAATCGGCGGAATTCAGCTTCACCGAAATCGGGAAGTCAGCGCCGACAGCTTGGCGCACGGCACGGACAACTTCAAGCAAGAGCCGGGCGCGGTTCTCAAGCGAACCGCCCCAATCATCCGTGCGGGTATTCACGTCGGGAGACAAAAATTCTGAGATCAAATAGCCATGCGCGGCATGAATTTGTACACCCGTAAAGCCCGTTTCGCGGGCTATCTTGGCGGTGTGTGCAAAGCGTTTAATGACATCCAGAATTTCCTTTTCGGTTAGTGCGCGCGGTGTCCCAAATTGCGCCCCTGGCATTTTCAAGCCGATATCAGAAGGCCCAACAGGGTTGGGATTAACCGCCGCTGGTGTTTGCCGACCAGCGTGCGATATTTGCATCCATAAATGCGTGTTATTTTGGGTGCCGGCCTTCGCCCAAGCGCGCAACGCATCTTTCTGCTCTTTCGACTGGCGTCCCTCGATCACCACATTGCCCGGGCGCTCGAGATAGCGATGGTCGACCTGAACGTTACCCGTCAGCAAAATACCCGAACCACCCTCAGCCCATTTCTCGTAGAGACGCGCATGTTGTGCGGTCGCTGCATTATTGGGAGACGCCAACCCCTCGGTCATCGCCGCCTTGCAGAAACGATTTTTAACGGTGACACCGCAAGGTAATTTAAGTTTTGACGAGATAGAGGTTGTGGCCACGTGTTTACTCCAAACATAATATTGCATATCAAAACGCTGAGGAGAGGCGCCATAGCGCTTCCCTTTGCGACGTGAACTCGTACTATAGCACAAATTAGAATTCTGATTCGATAGCCGTTGGCGCGCATTGTCGCGGCAAGGCTTCGCTGGAGATCCGAAATGGCTAAAGCCCCGAAAAAACCCGTCAAAGCAAAAAGCAAAGCCGCGCCCCGCAAAGCGGCCGATCTTTTTGACGGCGAGAAGGTACCGACGGGGCGCGGTCGTGGTGCCAAAGACGGCTATACAGCTAAAGATATCGAGGTTCTTGAGGGACTCGAACCCGTTCGGCGGCGACCCGGCATGTATATTGG
>JAYODZ010000049.1:6121-9862 GCA_038106515.1 Rhodobiaceae bacterium | reverse complement strand
GCGCTACACCATCTATTTGCCGAGGTTATCGACAATGCCATGGATGAAGCCGTAGCTGGCCACGCAACCCACATTGAGGTGCATCTCGAGCCCGATGATTGGCTCAGCGTGCGCGATAATGGTCGCGGCATTCCGGTCGATCAGCATCCGCGGTTCAAGGATAAATCAGCCCTCGAAGTCATTATGACGACACTGCATGCCGGCGGCAAGTTCGGCGGCAGCGCCTATGAAACCTCGGGCGGTCTGCATGGGGTTGGCGTCTCCGTTGTTAATGCTTTGTCCGACCAACTGACTGTGCATGTCGCGCGCGACAAACAGCTCTATGAGCAAAAATTTGCCCGCGGCATTCCCAAGGGTAAACTCAAAAACCTCGGGGCGGCAAAAAACCAACGCGGTACGCTGGTAAAGTTTCACCCCGACCCAGATATTTTTGGTGGCAAGGCCCATTTCGAGCCTGCTCGACTCTACGCTATGGCCAAGGCCAAAGCCTATCTCTTTGGCGGCGTCGAAATCCGCTGGCATTGCGATGCGAGCATCATCTCGGACGACACCCCGACCGAGGAAGTTTTGAAATTCCCCGACGGCCTGAGCGACTATCTGCGAGCGCAAATTGGCTCCAATCCAACAGTCACACCAACCCCCTTCTCGGGCAAGGTGATCAAAGATGGTCGGCATGGCTCGGTTGAATGGGCTGTCAGTTGGGTCGGCGGCATTGACGGCCATTCGGCCAGCTATTGTAACACCGTTCCGACACCCGAGGGCGGCACCCACGAGCAGGGGCTACGCAACGCTTTGACCAAGGGCTTGAAGGCCTATGGCGAGCTCGCCAATAACAAGAAAATTAGCATGATTACGGCCGATGATGTCATGGCCTCGGCGACCTCGTTGGTCTCGGTTTTTATTCGCGAGCCCGAGTTTCAAGGCCAAACCAAAGATAAGTTGGCCTCTCCCGAAGCCACGCGCATCGTCGAACAAACGGTGCGCGATCACTTTGAACATTGGCTGTCAAACGCGCCACAAGATGCCAATAAGCTGCTCGACTGGGTGATTGATCGTGCCGAAGAGCGCGTCCGGCGGCGGCAAGAAAAAGACGTCAGCCGCAAATCGGCAACCCGCAAATTGCGCTTACCAGGCAAGCTCGCCGATTGCTCGCAAAGTGCGGCCAAGGGCGCCGAGTTATTTATCGTCGAGGGCGATAGCGCCGGAGGTTCGGCAAAACAGGCGCGCAATCGCGCGAACCAAGCGATCTTGCCTTTGCGCGGCAAAATTCTCAATGTCGCTAATGCAACGGGCAATAAAATTCAGGCCAACCAGCAATTAGCTGATCTTGTGCTGGCCCTCGGCTGCGGTATTGGCTCGGCCTATCGCGATGACCGCTTGCGCTATGAGAAGGTCATCATCATGACGGATGCCGATGTCGACGGGGCGCATATCGCTTCGCTGCTGATCACCTTCTTCCATGAGGAAATGCCCGAGCTGATCAAAAATGGTCACCTCTATCTTGCCGTACCACCGCTCTACCGCCTTAGCCAAGGCGGCAAAATCATTTATGTACGCGACGATGAGGAGCGCGAGCGCGTTTTGAAATCAGAGTTTCGCGCCAATGCCAAAGTCGATATCAGCCGCTTTAAGGGGCTCGGCGAAATGCTCCCGGCGCAATTGAAAGAGACCACCATGTTGCCGGGCAAACGCACCTTGTTGCAAATTGTCATCCCAGAGAATGAGCGCAAGCAAACCGCCGACGTCGTGCAACAGCTGATGGGTAACAAAGCCGAGTTGCGCTTCAAATTCATTCAAGAAAACGCTGTCTTTGCCGAAGCCTTGGATATTTAGCAGATTGACTTTTGATCGCGCTCGACTATTGTCGCGCCAAATGTGGCTGACCCAAGGTCAGCTCGAGGGCCGGGCCATTGTGGCCTGGAAGATCTCTGCAAAGAGATCAAACATCGCGAGCCTCTTCGGCGTCTTGGTAATGGGACCAAGACCTCACCTCGCAACAAATTGAAACTACAATGGCGGTTATATGACATTTGATGATTTAGCACTCGCGCCCGAGATTTTGCGCGCGATTTCCGATGTGGGCTATTCGACCCCAACACCTATCCAGGAAAAGGCTATTCCCGAAGTCCTTACGGGACGCGATGTTTTAGGCATCGCGCAAACCGGCACCGGCAAAACCGCTTCCTTCACCTTGCCGATGATCCATCGCCTGATGAAGGGGCGCGCCAAAGCCCGCATGCCGCGCACACTCATTCTCGAACCGACCCGCGAACTTGCGGCTCAGGTGGCCGAGAATTTTGACCTTTACGGTAAATATACGCGCTTGAGTAAAGCGCTGTTGATCGGTGGCGTCGCTTTTGGGGATCAAGAAAAAGCTATCGAGCGTGGCGCTGATGTGTTGATCGCTACACCAGGGCGGCTGCTCGACCATGTTGAGCGCGGCAAGGTCTTGTTGCGCGGTGTCGAGGTTCTTGTCATCGACGAGGCCGACCGCATGCTCGATATGGGCTTCATCCCCGATATTGAACGGATCGTAAAATTATTGCCTTTCACCCGACAAACGCTGTTTTTCTCGGCCACGATGCCGCCCGAAATCACGCGCCTGTCAGAGCAATTCCTGCAAGCCCCAGCGCGCGTTGAAGTGGCTCGCCCCGCCGCCACAAATGATGCCGTTGCGCAATTTGTTGTGCACACCACGCAAGCGAAAAAAACCGACCTTTTGAAATCCTTGTTCCGCTCGGAAGAGGTTAAAAACGGAATTATCTTCTGCAATCGTAAGCGCGATATCGGCACTTTGTTGCGAGCATTGGAAACCAGCGGCTTTAATGTTTGTGCCCTACATGGCGATATGGATCAGCACATGCGCTTGCGACAACTCGAGAGCTTTCGCACAGGAGCAAAACAATATCTGATTGCCAGCGATGTTGCGGCGCGTGGTCTCGATATTCCTGACGTCAGCCATGTTTTCAATTTTGATACACCGACGCATGCCGAGGATTATGTCCACCGCATCGGACGCACCGGCCGCGCTGGCCGCACCGGTCGCGCCTTTTGTTTGGTCACGCCGCATGACGATAAATATCTCGCAGCGATTGAGAGCCTGATTGACCTCACCATCCCCAAACACGAGATGGGCGCGCTCGATGTAGAGCCAGAGAGCAAAGCCGAACGACCACGCAAAGAGCCGAAACAGCAAGACAAGCGGGCCCCGAAGCGACGCGGTCTGTTGTCAAAATTTGCTGACGCTGCTAGCGCCGATGATGCCGCCCCGCAACAAGAGAAGGCGCAAACCAGCTCGAAGCCCAGTAGCGGCAAAGACAGTACAGCCGAAAAACCAAAAGTAAAAAAATCTAAAGCCAAGGGCACTAAAGATAAACCAGCTGAGAATGGCCACAAACAATCCGCCTCGGACGCGTTTGAGGGCGCCACACCAGCGTTTCTATCGATCCCGATTTCAAAATAAAAAAGGGGGAGCCGGCTCCCCCTTCTTCATTATCGCAAATTTTACCAGCCTTTACAGCTTCAGCTGACCCTCGATCATCTTCCGGATCTTCGGTCCAAAAGGTGGCCGGAAGATACCAGCCAAAGCTTCTACCGAGGTCTGACGGAACACGGTTTTGGCATGCGAGAAGTTTTTAAAGCCTTCGACACCGTGATAAGCGCCTGTGCCCGATGGGCCGACACCGCCAAAGGGGGCGTCATCTTGCATGATGTGGGTGATTACATCATTGACAGCAACGC
>JAYODZ010000049.1:0-6111 GCA_038106515.1 Rhodobiaceae bacterium | reverse complement strand
AACCTTATCTTCTTCCGTCTTGTTTTCGCCGAAATAATATAAGCCCAACGGACGATCATGCTCATTAACGTAGCCGATCGCATCTTCAATCGCGTCATAAGATTTAACTGGCAAGATCGGGCCGAAAATCTCTTCCTGCATTACCTTCATGTCTTCGGTCGGTTCAACGATAATGGTCGGCGGAATTTTGAAATGCGCCTGCTGTGAGAAATCTTCATTGGCTGGATTAATCTCAATAACCTTAGCGCCTTTCGCCTTGGCATCTTCGAGATAACCGGTCAAACGATCATAATGGCGTTGGTTAATAATCGAGGTGTAATCACCATTTTCTTTTAGGCTTGGGAACATGGTTTCCACCGACTTGCTAGCCGCTTCAACGAAGCTGTCGACCTTGCCTTTCGGCACCATGACATAATCGGGGGCCAAGCAGATTTGGCCAGCATTGAGCGTTTTACCGGTCATCACCCGCGCCGCCGTTTTTGCCATATCGGCGCTGTCGGAAACAATCACCGGCGACTTACCGCCGAGCTCGAGTGTCACAGGAACCAGGTTCTCAGCCGCACCGCGCATGATGTGGTGCGCAATCGCTGTCGCACCGGTAAAGAGCAAATGGTCAAACGGCATGCGTGAGAACACAGCACCCGTATCAGGCCCCCCTAATACGACAGCAACATCTTCTTCCGCAAAATATTTGTCGCAAAGATCTTTCAGCAGCAAAGAACAATGCGGCGTAAATTCAGATGGCTTAATAATCGTCCGATTACCAGCGGCAAAAATGCTTCCCATTGGGCCGAAAGCCAGATTAAAGGGGAAATTCCACGGCACCACATTGCCGACGCAACCGAGGGGTTGATATTCAACCCGTGTCCGCGCCCCAAACAGGCTGAGCGGAAACATCGAATGCCGCTTCTCGGCACGCATCCATTTTTTCACGTTTTTGCGCGCATATTTAAGCGACCCAAGTGTCCCGCCGATATCCGTAGCCAAAGAGCCTTCTTGCGAGCGGCTACCAAAATCAGCACTGAGCGCATCAACGATGGCATCCTTGTTTTCGATCAGCAGACGAATACAACTATTTATCAGATCGATGCGACGCTCGGCGGTCATTGGGCCTTCATTAATATGAGCGCGCTTTTGCTTATCAATCATCGCCCGAATATCGGCTTCTGGCGTATCTTTAACTTCTGCTTGTTTCTGTTGAACACCCATTACGGTCCTCCTTATGTCTGCGACAACTTAACCAAATCCAACAGGTGATGCCAAGAGGTGTTTTTTGATATAGTTTTCGACGTGAGCGGGTCGAAGGCCCGAAATGGAGGTGATCATGCAGTTAGACCTAGACGGCGTTTTACTTGATATTAATAACAATATTGCGGTTTTAACGCTTAACGATCCTGATACGTTAAATGCTTTTTCGCCACGTGTTTTGCGCGCCTTTGCCGCAGCTCTCGACCATATTGAAGACGACACCAACCAAGTGCGTTGCCTTGTTCTGACCGGTGCGGGTCGCGGTTTTAGCGCCGGTGCCAATCTCACCTCGGTGGCTGAACGGAACGAGGGCGAAGCCGCCCATAACACTCCGAAAAAATTAGATGCCGGTGCCGCGCTCGAGACCACCTATCATCCGATCATGCGCCGCTTGCGCGATTTGCACTGCCCGATTGTCACTGCCGTCAATGGGGCCGCGGCCGGCGTCGGCATGAGCTTTGCGTTGATGGGCGATATGGTTTTAGCGGGCCGTTCAGCCTTTTTCCTGCAAGCCTTTCGGCGCATCGGCTTAGTGCCCGATGGCGGCGCCACGTGGCTGTTGCCGCGTTTGGTTGGCATGGCGCGGGCTAAGGAATTGGCCATTCTCGGCGAGCGCCTACCGGCGGAAACGGCACTCGAATGGGGCCTGATCAATCGGGTTTATGATGACGCGGCGCTCATGGATGAAGCAATGAAACTGGCGCACGAGTTAGCAAAGGGTCCGATGTCGCTTGGGCTTATTCGCGCGCTGATGGCCGAAAGCACCGATAATAACTACGAAAACCAGCTCAATATGGAGCGTCAAATGCAACGCCAAGCTGGCCAAAGCGCCGATTTTGCCGAGGGCGTCACGGCCTTTCTCGAAAAGCGCGACGCCAAATTTAGCGGCCATTAACCGATCACGCAGGAAGCCAATAGGCCCACAAGGCTTAGCGCTATCAGAATAAAAAGATGCGGCAAGGCGCTAGCCGTCGAGGCCAAGCTTTTTCAATACGAGCGCGTTGACCGCCTGCGGGTTAGCCTTGCCCCCCGTTTGCTGCATCACTTGCCCAACAAACCAGCCAGCCATTTTTGGCTTTTCTTGCGCTTGTGCGACCTTATCGGGATTAGCGGCAATAACAGCGTCCACGGCGGCTTCGATCTCGCCAGTATCGGTAACCTGTTGCAACCCACGCTCCTCAACAATGATCGCTGGATCCTTACCTTGGTCGGGGCCATCATCGAACATCAGCTCAAAAACATCCTTGGCACTGCGCGTCGATACGGTTTGATTGGCCACAAGATCAATCAAAGCGCCCAATTGTTCGGCTGACACCGGGCTTTCGGCGAGCGACTTCCCAGAACGATTAAGCGCTGCAAACATACTGCCGACCACCATATTGGCAGCCATTTTGGCGTCGCGGCCTTGCGCTACTTGCTCGAAAAAATTAGCACTCTCAGCCTCTGCGACCAACAAACCCGCATCATAAGAGGACAGCTTATACTGCTCCATAAAACGCTGCTTCTTATCGTCGGGCAATTCCGGTAAACCAGCGGCAATTTCATCCACCCAAGTCTGCTCGAAAGTCAGCGGCACCAGATCGGGGTCAGGGAAATAGCGATAGTCATGCGCTTCTTCTTTCGAACGCATAGAACGCGTTTCACCGAGGCGCGGATCGAACAGACGGGTCTCCTGATCAACCTCACCACCATCCTCAATCAGCGCGATTTGCCGCCGCGCTTCATACTCAATCGCTTGTCCAATAAATCGAATTGAGTTTACGTTCTTAATCTCGCAACGCGTGCCGAGAGCGTCACCTGGGCGACGCACCGAGACATTCACATCGGCGCGCAGACTCCCCTGCTCCATATTGCCGTCGCAGGTACCGAGATAGCGCAAGATCGCCCGCAATTTTTTAACGTAAGCTTGAGCTTCGGCAGCCGAACGCATATCGGGCTTCGAGACGATTTCCATCAAAGCAACACCAGAGCGGTTTAAATCGACGAAGCTCATGCTCGGATGTTGGTCATGCATCGACTTGCCCGCATCTTGTTCAAGATGCAAACGCTCAATACCAACATGCTTGACCTCACCGTCATCGAGATCGATCTCAATCACCCCCTCGCCGACAATCGGGTATTTAAATTGCGAGATTTGATAACCCTGCGGCAAATCGGGATAAAAATAGTTCTTGCGGTCAAACACCGACATCAGGTTGATTTGCGCTTTCAAGCCCAAGCCTGTGCGCACGGCTTGTTCGACACAAAACCAATTGATCACGGGAAGCATACCCGGCATGGCAGCATCGACCAGAGACACATGGCTGTTTGGCGCGCCGCCAAATTCGGTCGAGGCGCCCGAGAAAAGTTTAGCCTTCGACGCCACCTGCGCATGCACCTCAAGTCCGAGAACAATCTCCCAGTCTCCCGTTGCACCCGCAATTAAATTATCTTTATCGCTCATCTTAGACCCACCATTTTTGGGGACGCGCCGTAAAACCAGCGGCGCTTTCCATTACATGTGCCGTGCGCAATAATGTTTCCTCGCCAAAGGCCGGGCCGATCAATTGCAAACCCAGCGGCAACCCATCTTTATCGAGACCAGCTGGTAATGACATGGCGGGCACACCCGCCAAATTGGCGGTAACCGTAAATACGTCATTCAGATACATGGTGAGCGGATCTTCTTGATTGCTCCCCATAGCGAAAGCAGCCGAGGGGGTTGTTGGCGTTAGCACGACATCGCAGTGCTCAAACGCGGCCGAGAAATCATTAGCAATCAAGCGCCGGACCTGAAGCGCTTTCACATAATAGGCGTCGTAATAGCCGGCCGAGAGCACATAGGTACCAATCATAATACGACGGCGGACTTCATCACCAAATCCCGCAGCACGGGTCGCCTCATACATCCCGTTAATGTCGCCATTCTCTACCCGCGCCCCATAACGCACGCCGTCGTAGCGCGCGAGGTTGGACGACGCTTCGGCGGGCGCAATAATATAATAAGCCGGCAAAGCATAATGCGTATGTGGCAAGCTAATATCGACGATTTCGGCGCCCGCCGCTTTCAACCAATCAATGCCTTTTTGCCACAAAGCTTCAATTTCGGGCGACATGCCATCGACGCGATACTCGCGCGGAATACCCACTTTCAGTCCGCGAATATCCCCCGTCAGCGCCGCCTCATAATCTGGCACTGGCGCATCTATGCTGGTCGTGTCTTTGGCGTCATGCCCCGCCATCGCGCCGAGCATAATGGCGGCGTCGCGCACGGTACGGGTAATAGGCCCCGCTTGATCGAGTGATGAGGCAAAAGCCACAATACCCCACCGCGAGCATCGCCCGTAAGTCGGCTTCAAACCAACCGTTCCTGTAAAAGCAGCAGGCTGGCGAATGGACCCGCCCGTATCGGTCGCCGTTGCCGCCACACCAATATGCGCCGCCACCGCCGCCGAGGAACCGCCAGACGAGCCACCTGGCACCAGCGCTTCATCTACACCGTCGCGACGCCAGGGATTGATAACAGCGCCGAAACGCGAGGTCTCGTTCGATGACCCCATGGCAAATTCGTCATTATTGAGCTTGCCCAACATCACCGCACCCGCATCCCAGAGGTTTTGTGTGACGGTCGACTCGTAAGTCGGGGTGAAACCGCCGAGAATATTCGAGCACGCCGTCGTTTGGACGCCCTTGGTGCAAAATAAATCCTTCACGCCGATCGGCAGGCCCTCGAGCGGGGCCGTGCTGCCGGCCGCCAGCCGCGCATCGCTTTGCGCCGCCATGGCAAGCGCAACATCGGCAACCTCATGCACCACAGCATTGAGAGCGCGCGCCTCCTGCATCTGCTTGATATGTGCCTCGCAAAGCTCAACAGCGGTGAAGTCTTTTTTCCGCAACCCGTCACGTGCGGCGACCAGATCGAGATCAACAAGCTCCGACATTATTCCACCACCTTTGGCACTGCGAAAAACTCTTCATCGCGTGACGGCGCGTTGGCCAAAACTTGATCGACAATTTCGCCATCCGTGACTTCGTCAACGCGGCGTTTAATTCGTGTCTCAACGGCGCTGGTCAGCGGCGTAACGCCCGCCGTGTCCAGTTCATTTAACTGTTCTACAAATTTCAGGATTTGCGATAGCTCTTTTGCCAATCCGGCAAGCTCCGCTTCCTCGACACCGATGCGCGCTAGCTTCGCAATGCGCCGCACGGTTGCTTCATCAACCGACATAATTCGCCTTTTCGAAAATGATTCAAATCAATTGCCGGCAAATTAGCAAACCGCACCCCATCAGGCAACTCACCCTAGCGCCGCATGCATTCGATATTTCCCTGAGGCGCAATCTGCTGTAACAAAGCGACATGAATATCGTGGAAGACATGCTGTCCTTGCCGAGCTTGATGCAACGCGGCCAGATCCTTATGGGGCTCGACCTCGGCACCAAAACAATTGGTATTGCTCTGTCTGATACCAGTTTTACCATTGCGTCACCAAGCGAGACAATCAAACGGCAAAAACTCTCGGTCGATGCGCAGGCGCTTCATAAGCTGATCGCGGCGCGGCAAGTCGGCGGCGTCGTCATGGGGTATCCGCTCAATATGGATGGTAGCGCTGGACCACGCGTGCAAGCAACACGTGCTTTTATTCGAAATTTGGCTAAAATTGAGGGGTTTCCATTACTACCTGTGGTGCTGTGGGATGAACGTTTATCAACGGCCGCCGTCACCCGCACCCTCATTGATGCCGATGCCAGCCGTGCCCGACGAGCCGAACTCGTCGATAAGCTCGCCGCGACCTATATATTGCAGGGGTATCTCGACTTCCTGAGGTCGGCCAGGCAATAAATTCGCTTGCCACAATGCCAACAAATCCGTATAGACTACGGC
>JAYODZ010000048.1:9316-13002 GCA_038106515.1 Rhodobiaceae bacterium | reverse complement strand
TTGATCGGGCACTAAGGTTTCGATATGCCTGACGACACTCAAATTCTGTATCGGATGCGTATCGGCGGCAATTGTAAGCGCAAGAGCGCGATGACGTGCCCGTTGCACAGGGTCAATTGGTAGCAATGGTGGATGCGGTTTGGTTTCCTCGAGATACTCAATAATTGCTAAGGACTGCGTGAGGAGGATCTCGCCAGTATGGTAGCTTGGAACAAAACCGAGCGGGTTCCGGCTGAGATTGCTATTGTGTTGCTGTTCGCCGGTACGCAGGTCGATCGCCACTCTGTCATAGGCGAGCCCCTTAAGATTAAGTGCGATGCGTACCCGATAAGAGGCTGAAGAGCGAAAATAGTCATAGAGAATGGCGGCGGGCATTAGCTGAGAACAGCTCTCTGTTCAATGGTGCCAAATATAGACTGGCCGCTCTCGTCGAACATTTCAATGCGAACGATATCGCCATCACGCATGAAAGGGGTTTTCGGACTCCCCGTGTTGATCGTCTCAATCATGCGTAATTCGGCGAGGCAACTATAGCCGGCACCGCCCTCGGCGACTGGTTTACCTGCGCCGCCATCAGCGCCCCGATTGGAGACAGTTCCCGAGCCAATAATTGTTCCGGCAGCTAGCACGCGCGTGGCGGCAGCGTGGGCAATCAGCGTTGGGAAATCAAATGTCATATCGAGACCTGCATTGGCACGGCCCAAGGGCTGATGGTTTAGATCCACATTTAGTGCACCGTGCAATTTTCCAGCAGTCCAATTGGGCAACTCATCGAGCGTGACCGCAACGGGCGAGAACGTGGACGCTGGCTTAGACTGAAAAAAGCCAAACCCTTTGGCAAGTTCGTCGGGAATTAACCCGCGTAATGAGACGTCATTGACGAGCATAACGAGGCGTATGGCGCGCGCCGCCTCGTCGCGGCTAGCGCCCATAGGGACATCATCCGTTATGACCGCAATTTCGCCTTCCATGTCCAACCCATGTGCGACATCGCGGAAATTGATATCATCGCGGGGCCCTAAAAAGCAGTCGGAGCCGCCCTGGTACATTAGAGGGTCATGCCAAAAACTTGGCGGCATTTCAGCGCCACGTGCTTGGCGCACAAGGGCGACGTGATTTACATAAGCGGAACCATCGGCCCACTGAAACGCCCGCGGCAGCGGCGAGGCACATTTTAGTTCGGAAAAAACTTCGCCATCGTTACCGCGATTTAATTGCTCATACTGTTCTCTTAAGTCATCGACGACCGTCTCCCATTGGTCGAGGGCCTGTTGCAAACTCGAAGCGCTTCGGCACGGCTCACAGCGCGACAGATCTCGCGAGACAATCATGAGTCGACCGTCGCGCCCGTGCTTGTAGCTCGCGAGTTTCATTTGCCTTGCTCCTCAATAATTTTTTGGTGTAGCCATGCGGCATGCCGTGGTGCTTTTTTGGTCTCAGACCACTCTTGCAGCATGGCTGGGGCAACCTCGCGTAAGGTGGCCATTTGGTCGGGGGTTCCGATATCGGCTGCTAGCTCGAGACGGTGACCGTTTGGATCAAAAAAATAAATCGATTTAAAGATGCCGTGATGCGTCGGGCCGAGCACGTCGATGCCAGCCTTCTCGAGACGCGCCTTGGCGTCTAACAAATCATCAAGCGAGGCGACACGCAAAGCGATGTGTTGAACCCAAATCGGTGTGTTGGGGTCGCGCCCCATTTCGGGTTGCTCGGGTAGCTCGAAGAAAGCGAGGACATTGTCATTACCCGCATCAAGAAAAATGTGCATATAAGGGTCATAGGCACCGGTCGATGGAACATAGTCTTCGGCAATGGCCAGTTTGAAGGGCATGCCTAATAGCGTGTTATAGAAGGTAACCGTTTCCTTAGCGTCTTTACAGCGATAGGCGACATGATGAAAACCATTGACCTGTATGGTCATGTTAGAGGCCCTCCGCTGGGCTGGATTGTAAAACGCCACGACTGATCTGGTCGCGTTCGATCGACTCGAAGAGGGCCTGAAAATTTCCCTCGCCAAAGCCTTCGTCACCTTTTCGCTCGATAAATTCGAAGAATACGGGGCCGATCTGAGGTTCACCAAAAATTTGCAAAAGTAGTCGCGCTTGTCCGCCATCTGTCGTGCCGTCGAGAAGAATACCACGGCACGCCAGCTGATCGGCGTCCTGGCCATGATTGGGAAGTCGTTCTTCCAGCATTTCGTAGTAACTTGAGGGCGGGGGCGCCATAAAAACGACGCCTGCAGAGCGCAGTTGATCAACGATTTGAGGTAAGTTTTCACAGGCCAGGGCAATATGCTGTATACCTTCCCCACGATGCTGTAGGAGATATTCCTCAATCTGGCCTTTTCCCGCTTCGCCCTCCTCATTGAGGGGGATGCGAATTTTGCCGTCTGGAGCCGTCAGTGCGCGGGATTTCAAGCCCGTATACTCGCCCTTAATGTCGAAAAATCGAATTTCCTTAAAATTGAACAGGCTCTCATAATAATCGGCCCAGTAATCCATGCGACCTCGATACACGTTGTGTGTCAGGTGATCGATCAACTTGAGGCCGAAACCAGACGGGTGACGGTTCTCACTCTCAAGAAAAATAAAGTCAATATCATAGATGCTGAGGTGGTCGTCATAGCGATCGATAAAATATACAACGCTTCCGCCGATGCCTCGAATGGCGGGGATGTTCAATTCCATTGGCCCTGTGCGTGTGTTAACGACCTCCCCGCCTTGCTTGACCGCGTGTTCAAAAGCCACACGAGCGTCCCGAACGCGAAAGCCCATGCCACAGGCGCTTGGACCATGTTCTCGACAGAACAGCGCGGCAGGAGATTGCGCTTCATAATTGGTGATGAAGTTAATATCGCCCTGACGCCAGAGCTCAACATCTTTCGATCGATGTCGTGCTATTTTTCGGAAGCCGAGCGCTAGAAATGTTGTCTCGAGAAGACCTTTCTCGGGGGCTGAGAATTCTATGAACTCAAATCCATCCAAGCCTGCGGGGTTGTCAAAAAGATCGGCCATTTCATTTCCTCATCTCTTAATTATTGATAAAACAACTATCATATTTTTGTTGTGTTAACAACTAGTGGTGTCAAAAAATAAATTTGAGTGTGCAGATAATTGTTAGCTATCGTGGTTAATCTGAATTGGCGCGCTGCGCTCGTGAAGAGAAACCAGGACTACCATCAGGCCGACGGGCAGGCTCAACAGGACTACGATTTGCCCCATGCTCCAGCCGCCACCAATTAGATAGCCACCGAATATAGGAGCGGCCACGGCGCCGAATCGACCAATCCCGATCGCTAGGCCGACCCCTGTCGCCCGCATGGTGGTGGGGTAACTCGAAGCGGCAATTGCATAAAGCCCATTATATCCAGACTGAAATGAAAACCCGATTAGGGCAATGATGGCATAATTAATAGTAATATCTTGTCCGGAGAGTAGGTTAAACGCCACCATCCCAAAGAGGGCGAGCATAAGAGCCGAGATCACCAAAAGTGGTAGTCGAATACGGAGCGTTAGCAAGCTCATAGTCATGATGCCGGCGACGCCCCCGAGGTTTAAAAGACTGAGCGCGTAAGCCCCTTCGGTGGCGGAGAAGCCACTCACTGTAAACAAATAGGGGATCCAACTCATCAATAAATACATGGTCGTCAGGCCGGCAAAAAACAAAGTCCAAAGCCGTAGATTGCG
>JAYODZ010000048.1:4355-9216 GCA_038106515.1 Rhodobiaceae bacterium | reverse complement strand
GTGGCGATCGCCGTTGTGCATGACATAATAATCCCGACACCGAGACCTGTGATGACGCGCGACGCGATGATAAGGCTGAGATTAGTGCCCGATTGGCTTGTTAGGATCATGGCCAGCCCCGCGAGCGCAGCGGCGCCGGCGACGATTTTGGCGCGTCCGAGTATGTCGGCGAGGGGGCTGAGAAAAATGGCGCCTAAGGTCATGCCGAGCAGGGCGGCGCTTAAAATATAGCCGGTTGTTTCGGGGGGGAGCGCTTGTTCGCGGGCGATGAGCGGTGCCGACACAGACATGGCGATGATATCAAGACCATCCAGCAGATTGAGCAAGAAACATAAACTGAGAACAACGACCTGTCGCGCGTGCATTGTCTTTCACTCTTCCTTCTGTAGTTTTACTAAATTGGTAACTGCGCTCTCATTCGCTGGTCTTAGATAGAAGTGAGCGTATTTCTTCAGAGATCTCTATCGCTTTAAGATTGCCGTCTTCGAGTATTTTCGCGTAGACGCGGGTTGCCAATCCTTCAGTGACCAAAACGCCAGTTGTTAGATTCAGTGCTTTACACTGCCAAACAATGGTAGAGCGCGTAATATCGGAGGCTGAAATTGTCGTTTGAATTTGTTCGCCATAAGCGGCGGGGCCGACAAACTTGAAATCGATCCGTCCCATAACAAATGCGGTTCGATCTTGTTCGACCATGCGATTGACGGGGTAGCCAAGCTTGGCAAACAATTCGTGCTCAGTGTCATTAAACCAGGCCAGCATTCGCGGAAAATAAACCAGCCCGAACGGATCCGATTCGCCCCAATTGACCGTAAGGTCGCGGTGATAAGTTAGCATAAGTACCCCTCCCGATGACACACTACGAAGAGTTTATCAGTCGGGCAAGACCGCCGTGACCTCAATTTCGATGAGGGCTTCGTCCTCAACAAGGGCCGCAACCACGACCAGTGTCATAGCGGGAAAGTGATATCCCAAAATATCGCGATAGATAACGCCAATTTCTTTTTGATGTTCTGTGTAAAAGGATTTCTCTGTCACGAACCAGGTCATGCGGGTGATGTGCTCGACAATGCCGCCGGCGTCTTCGACCAAGCGCTTGATATTGTGTAATACTTGTTCAAGTTGGCCTAGAAAGTCATGAGCGGCAAATTTTTGATCGGGTAACCAACCTATTTGCCCGCCCAGAAACAAGATGCGCCCGTTGGCTAGAATAGCGTTTGCGTAGCCCTTGGGCTGTTTCCAGTCGGCGGGTTGAATTATTTGGTGAAGATTCATAATAGCACTCTCCTCATTTTCAGTATATTTAAATATGAATATTTTGTATATGAATATTTATATTTGAAATAATATGAGAATGTGTAACAGTACATTAAATGGAGGCGGCCATGCGCATAGCTTGTATTGGTGGTGGGCCCGCGGGCCTGTATCTAGCGATAAGTCTTAAGAATAAAAATCCGGCATGCGATATTGATATATTCGAACGTAATAACAGCGACGATACATTCGGCTGGGGGGTTGTGTTATCCGATGAGACACTTGCTAACCTCATGGCCAATGATGAAAAAAGCGCTGTCGCGATAAAAGAGCATTTCGCTTATTGGGACGATATCGCAGTCATTCGAAAATCCGAACGTATTGTCTCTTCGGGGCATGGTTTTTGTGGCATTGGCCGCAAAACCCTGCTGCTTTTGCTGCAGGCGCGTGCCGAAGAGCTCGGCGTAAAAATTCACTATAAATCGGAAATCGACGATATCGCCAAACTGTCGCGGAATTACGATGTGGTGGTCGCGAGTGACGGTATAAACTCAGCGACCCGTAGCCGTTTCAGCGAACATTTTAATCCTGAGATAGACCAAAGAAAATGCAAATTTATTTGGCTTGGAACACATCAAAAATTTGATGATGCCTTCACATTTATTTTTGAACAAACAGCACATGGCTGGATTTGGGCCCATGCCTATCAATTCGACCGCGATACGGCGACATTTATTGTTGAATGCGCGCCTGAAACTTGGCAGGGATTGGGTTTCGACACGATGGATCAGGCGCAGTCAATTGCGGCGTGCGAAGCGATCTTCAAAAATCATTTGGGCGGCCACAGCTTAATGTCCAATGCCAAGCATTTGCGTGGATCGGCTTGGTTAAATTTTTCGCGCGTGCTGAGTGACCAATGGTATCATGATAATATTGTTTTAATTGGTGACGCCGCGGCGACGGCTCATTTTTCGATCGGGTCGGGCACTAAGCTGGCTCTGGAAAGTTCAATATGTTTGGCTCAGAAATTATGCCAATCGAACTCGGTTCAGGAAGCTTTCGCTGCTTATGAAGAAGAGCGGAAATTAGAGGCGTTGCGATTGCAGTCAGCGGCCCGAAATTCTACCGAGTGGTTTGAGCATATCGAACGATATATCGACCTTGACCTCGTTCAATTTAATTATGCGTTGCTAACGCGTTCTCAACGAATTAGTCACGAGAACCTACGTCTACGTGACAAGTTTTGGTTGGAGAGCGCAGAGCAATGGTTTCAGATGAGCGCAGGCGCTCAGCATCTCGACCGCGCCCCAATGTTTGCGCCTTATCGATTGCGTGATATGTCATTAGCCAATCGCATCGCTCTGGCGCCGATGGCTCAATATAAGGCTATCGACGGTTGTCCTACCGATTGGCATCTCGTTCACTATGGGGAACGTGCCAAGGGTGGCGCTGGACTAATTTATTCCGAAATGACCTGCGTCAGTGCCGAAGCCCGTATCACACCCGCATGTCCTGGACTTTACACCGATGACCATGTTGCGGCATGGCGACGGATTTGTGATTTTGTCCACAGTGAGACGGACGCAAAAATGTGTTGTCAGCTTGGGCATTCTGGACGAAAAGGTTCCACGCAAATCGGTTGGGAAGAAATGGACGCTCCGCTTCGCGACGGCAATTGGCCGCTTTTATCGGCGTCCGCTATTCCTTGGTCAGAAAATAATCAAGTGCCCCGTGCAATGACAAGAGAAGATATGGATGAGGTTCGTGCCGCTTTTGTGGCCGCCGCGAAGCGCGCTGAGCTAGCAGGCTTTGATATGCTAGAGCTTCATGCGGCGCATGGTTATTTACTGTCATCCTTTTTGTCACCCATTTCCAATCGGCGCGATGATGATTATGGCGGCAGTCTGGAACGTCGTCTGCGATATCCCCTCGAGGTCTTTACCGCGATGCGCGAGATGTGGCCAAGCAGCAAGCCCATGTCGGTTCGCATATCGGCCAATGACTGGGTTGCTGATGGGCTGACGGGGGAAGATGCGGTTCTTATTGCGCAAGCCTTTTATGAAAAAGGGGTTGATATTGTGAATGTCTCTGCTGGGCAAACGTCGGTCGACGCCCAGCCGGTTTATGGGCGTATGTTTCAAACGCCGTTTTCAGATCAAATTCGCAACCTTCTACACCGTCCAACAATGACTGCGGGCAATATTTATGAGGCCGATCATGTCAATTCTATTTTATTAGCTGGTCGCGCGGATCTTGTTTGCCTCGGTCGTCCGCATCTTGCGGACCCTTATTGGACACTGCATCAAGGTGTCGAGCAACAAGACCAATATATTTCATGGCCAAAACCGTATCGCCCAGGCGGAGAGCAATTAAATCGCCTGGCGAGCCGAGCCGAGTAGTGGGGTAGGCGTGTTAACGGGTAAAACAATTTTAATCACGGGCGGTAGCTCGGGCCTAGGTCGACATATGGCGGAATTTTTTTCGTCGCACAACCGTGTGATCGTAACGGGGCGCGATACCGCGAGATTATCCGATGCGGAAAATCAACTGGGTGTCGAGACGTTAAATGTCGATGTGCGCGATTATCAGGCAATGGTAGATGCAATCGCTTCCGTCGGCAAAATTGATATCACCATCGCCAATGCTGGCATTTCGCCCTCGGCAAAATTCATTCAAACCAGCCCAGACATGTGGCACGACGTTGTCGCGACCAACTTGACAGGGGTCTATAATTGTTTTCGAGCAGCCTTAATGAGTATGGACGTAAAGCAATCTGGTCGCCTGATCGCCGTTGCGTCGACGGCAGGCCTGAAAGCCTACCCTTATGTCGCCGCCTATTGCGCTGCTAAGCACGGGGTAATTGGGCTAGTTAAATCTCTGGCTTTGGAATTGGCGACAACATCGGTGACGGTGAATGCAGTATGTCCTGGGTTTATGGATACGGAAATGACGCAGCAAAATATTGACCGCGTGACCGCCAAAACGGGTCGATCTGTTGATGAAACGCGCGCTATTTATGCCGCGCAAAATCCGCAAAAAAAGCTTATTCCCGTAGCGGATGTGACGGCCTGTATCGATTGGCTCTGCGCGCCAGCCAGCGCCAGTGTTAATGGCCAAGCCATTACGCTAAGTGGCGGCGAGGTATAAGGCACTATGGGCACCAAATCTAAAGATCGTTTGCGCGCATGGCTTAAAATTCTGGGAGTTTCGCGTGCTCTGGAGTCCGTTGTCCGTTTGGGGTTACGCGATCACGGAACGACTTTGGCCCGGTTTGACGTTATGTCTGTTCTAGATCGCTATCGCGATGGATTAATTATGAGCCAAGTGTCGGCGAAGCTCCGTATTTCAAATGGCAATGTTACGGGTATTATTGATCGTTTGGTTGGCGATGGTCTAGTCTATCGCGATGAGCGCGATGGTGATCGTCGTGCGACCATTGTTAAGCTAACGCCTGAGGGCCAGCGGCGTTTTGCAGTAATGGCGCAAGCTCACGAAGCTTGGATTGATAACAGCCTCTCCAGTTTGTCGCGTGAAGATGTCAATGACCTAAAGAGAATTCTCGCGAAAATCATATCTGCTAATGAAACAGGATCATCCCTATGAAAAT
>JAYODZ010000048.1:2842-4255 GCA_038106515.1 Rhodobiaceae bacterium | reverse complement strand
CCGATTATCGCCGCGGTGGATGGCATTTGCGCGGGTGCTGGCGCTATTATTGCTATGGCCTCCGATATTAGATTTGCCACGCCGCAGACCAAAACTGCGTTTTTGTTTACGCGCGTGGGATTGGCGGGTTGTGATATGGGGGCTTGCGCGATTTTGCCCCGTATCATTGGCCAAGGGCGCGCCGCTGACCTGTTATATTCCGGTCGAACAATGTCTGCTCAGGAAGGCGCTGATTGGGGGTTCTATAACGAATTATGTCAGCCTGATGCGCTTGAGGAAAAAGCCCTGACCTATGCTAGCATGCTTGCTAACGGCCCCTGTTTTGCACATGGCATGACGAAAACCCAGTTGAATGTTGAATGGTCAATGTCGCTCGAACAGGCCATCGAGGCAGAAGCACAGGCTCAGGCTATTTGCATGCAAACGGAAGATTTTAACCGCGCCTATAATGCGTTTGTGAATAAGCAAAAACCCGAATTCAAGGGCGATTAAACCAATATAAGGATCTTGATTTTGGTCTTGACGCTATCAACTGGCGAAACGGCTAGCGCGCCGCGTTTCGCTGGGCGTCGTGCCAAAATGCCTTTTATAGGCATTGGTGAAATTGCTAGAAAACTCATATCCAACTTCAAAGGCAATTTGGGTTACAGAAGCTTCTGTGCGGGTAAGCAAATAGTGCGCCCGTTCCATCCGTAAGTTACGAAGATATTCATTAATCGTTTGATCAAACATAAGTTTAAAGCCGGCCATTAATTTTGTTTCGTTAATGCCGACAAGCCGCGCCAACTCATAAATGCGTGGTGGGCTCTCTATATTTTCTGAGACGATATTGCGCGCCCGTTCAATTCGAGCCCGATCAGATGACTTAAGTGGTTTCGCGACCGCGCGCTGGCTTTTGAGCAGTAGGTCAATGCAATCAATCAAAATTTCTTCGGCGCGGGCACGGCGATAGCTGATTTCGAGTTCGGGTAGTACGTTTGGTGAAAATATTGCGCGTGCTGCCGCAACCAATTCGGGCGAGCGCGGCAGTTGCGCGTAAAAAATACCTTCGCTAAAGACATCAAGAAGCGAAGGAAATTGTCCTGCTAAATCTGGGACAAGAAAATCAAGATAAGCAGGTGTGGCCAGAAGGGTGATGGCTTGCTCATGCTGACCGCACTCAAAGCTCTCATATTTCCGAATGCCGGGTTGTTGAAACAAAACGCCTGCGCTGAGTTCCGACATCTCTATGTTTCTCGGGGTGTCAACTCCCTCGAAAAATATTCTGCCTGTTCCCGCAAAACGAAAATGGAATTTAACGACGGAGCCAATTTCAACGGGGAATATAACATCGTTGGTAAAAATGACGTCGCTTCGCACTAATTGCAGACCTTCATCCAGTTCGATGATTTCGCGCGAGCCTTGCACGGCGGG
>JAYODZ010000048.1:0-2742 GCA_038106515.1 Rhodobiaceae bacterium | reverse complement strand
GGCCCAATTCCGATTTGCGTCATCGTCTTTTGGCGTGTCCCAAACGGTATATATGCCAATAAAAGATTGCCCATAAACGGAAAAGGCCGCGTCTTCCCTTTTTTGCACGCCATGCCGAGGAGAGGCCAGAATATGTGTTTTATGGTGCGGGGTTTCAATAAAGGCGGGGATCAGCTCTTCGAGTGCTGGTGACAGACGATCTGTCCAAATGGTCTCGACATTATAGCGTCCAAAGCCAAGCCCCAAATTTGGATCGACACTGCCGATCAAGACATCATTCATATGAGTTGGTTTTATCGGAACGTCGAAGAGGCGTCCGGTTGGTGCCGGCGTCGCGGCCAGGATCTTCTGCACTGTTTTCGCTCGGTCGTCATCGCTAGCGAAAATGGCAAGTCGGGCGAAACACATTTTTTTATCAATTGGCCGTGGACCCACAAGTGGAGGGGGACGAGATGTGAACATCATCATTAGTTCGACATCGCTCGGGCATGTTTGCGAGAGTTGCGTCAACCAAGTTGCAACCTCACCGGCGGCCTCTAACGGATAGAAATAATATTGTTCAGAGATTGCTTGCGGTGCATCAAAAAGTTGTAACTTATAGGCTAAAACAGCTCCAAAGAATCCTGTTCCAGCTCCCCTAACTGCCCAAAATATATCGGCGTTTTTTTGTGCGTCGGCTTCAACAATGTCGCCATTCGCAAGCATAACTCTGACCGCGACGACCGTATGGCAACCCATGCCGCCCCAATTATCGCCATTGATGCCGATTCCACCCCCCAGCAAATATCCTCCCATCGGAACCGAAGCACAATGGGCATAGGGAAAGGATAGACCATTGGGCTCGAAGACCTGCGCCATCCGCCACGACCAAGCCGCCGGCCCAACCCAAGCAGTTTTTTCTTCGCGGTTTACGTCGATGTTAGCGAAATGGGCAAGATCGAGAACAAGACTATCCTGTCGAAGGAAAGAATTTGCCACATTATGACCACCCGATCGGCAGACAACCTTATGGCCTTCATCACTTGCAAATGCTATGGCGCGTTGCGCTGAGATGAGATCGCGCGGACGGGCGATTACAGCGGGGTATCGCTCGGCGGCGTTCATTTGCCAAGCAAGACCTGAACGCCATTGATTATATGCGCCGTCGGAGCGGGCAATAATGTCGCCATTAAAAGAGGATTTGAGACGCGAAACAGGGTCGCTCATCTTGCCACAAGCAGAAATTCCGCTCGCCAATCCCGCGCCGGCTAATGTTAAAAAAACTCTACGATCCATATCTTTTCCTCGTCGCTAGCTTAAATAATTTTATCCGACAGGCCAACTCACGGAGTTGGGTTCGTGATTTGCAATAAATAAATTCTTGCCGCGCATAAACCTGATGTATCGTAAACTCTACTCTGTATGTATTGGGGGGAGACTAATGCGTGATATATCTACTGCTCGGCTAATTGCTTATGCTTTACCATCCGTGCCTTTATCGATGCTCGGAATGATGATTGTCGTCTATATGCCGCAATTTTATGCCGCTGAAATAGGATTGGAATTGGCGGCTTTGGGGGGGATTTTTTTCCTGGCGCGGCTGTGGGACGCGGTAATTGATCCCGTGATTGGTAATTGGTCGGACCGAACGCGGACGAAATGGGGGCGACGTAAACCATGGGTTGCCTGCGGCTTACCATTTCTGCTGCTCAGTTTTTGGTATTTCACAATGCCGCCTGCGAATAGCGGGCTAAGTTATCTCTTGTTAGTGACCTTTTGTTTTTATATCGCCTACACTTTGGTGAACATACCATATCTGTCTTGGGGTGCGGAGCTGTCGCGCGATTATGCACAACGCACGCGAATTAATGGCTTTCGCGAGGCGGGAACAATGGTTGGCGTTATTTTAGCAACCAGTATTCCACTCTATTTTCTAGCTGGCACAAACCCTACGCCGCGCGATATTGTAACGGTTTTTTCATACGCGTTTTTGATCATCATGCCGATCGCTGTTTTCGCGGCCTTGTTCTTGACGCCGCAAGGCGGCGATATCGCTAAGACAGAGCCCTTAACTTTCTTCAAGTCGTTGAATTTGATCCGTCGCAACAGACCCTTTATGCTTCTGTTGTTGTCTATGTTTCTTATTTGGGTCGGCGGCGGCATCTATAATGCGACCTCATTCTTTCTGGCGACGTTCGCTTTAGGCGTAAAACCCGAATATTTCCTTTGGTTATTGTTGCTCCAATATGTCGTTGGCATTGTTTTTATGCCCTTGCATGTGTGGCTCGGGAGCCGGATTGGTAAGCATAAAACCTTGCTTTTCGTCGGTATGGCTTTCTTTGTTGTGTTACCGCTTTTGGCTGTCGTTGAGCCAGGCAACATGACCGAAATTGTAATCGTCTATGCACTCAAGGGAGCTGTGACCGCATCGATTTGGGTCATGCCACCAGCATTGGTTGCAGATACGATTGAATATGGCCTTGAACAAGGGGCGGGTGACGATACAGCCTTGTATATGTCGTTATATTTCTTCATCCAAAAGGCAGCCATGGCGGTTGGCGTTGGTGTCGCTCTACCTTTAGCGGCGGCTCAAGGTTTTGATCCGAAAATGGGGCCGGAAGCCGTTGTCGATGGTCTGAAATTTGTCTCTGTAATTCTGCCTTTTTTTGTGGCCCTTCCTGCGACTTGGATATTGTACAAATATCCGATTACGCAGGCCGTGCATGATGCGATACGCGAGCGTCTTGCGCAGCGTGGTGTCGT
>JAYODZ010000197.1:0-1917 GCA_038106515.1 Rhodobiaceae bacterium | reverse complement strand
CTGCCGCCTCGACCGATTGGCGCCACATGGTATTCATCACTTCCGGTGACGGATAGCCATCAAGCCCCGCCGTGCCTTGAATAGTGGCCATAAATTCGGTAACGATCGAGCGTACCTCGCCATCGGCCAAATACTTGCTCCAGCGTTGGCCGAGCGGCAGCGCCATAATGTAATCGCGCTTTTCTTGAATGCTGGCGAGCACGCCAAGATATTCTGCGTGGTCCGAGACCATCAAGAAATCCAGCGGCCGCGATAATTGCGCCATGTCGCCATTATGGGCTTGCACAGCTTCACCCTTGGCGAAGCGAAATGCGTCATCGGGCGTCAGCGAACGATTACCGAAAGAAAAGGAATCGAAGGAAAAGCGGGAATGCAGATGCAGATCGCCCCAATAGACTTGCTGAGGTAAGCGTCCATCGTGATCGCGCGCGGCGCCATTTTCGGGTGATTGATCGCACGCAACCAGCGTTGCACCTAAGGCTAACGTGACAATAAACTTACCTAAGTAGCGCATATTCCCCCCTGCACCGTTCCGCCGGCCTATGTTTCTAACTGATCAAGCTCGACGACGGTTTTGCCAAAATTGTCGCCATTAAACATTTCACAAAAAGCCCGACCGACATTTTCAATACCGGTGAGCTTGTGCTCGTAATTCTTCAGCTTGCCGTCGCTGATCCACGCTTCAAGCTGATGCCGCACGGCTTCATATTGCTCTTCGCGATAATGGGTTAAAAACCCGCGCATGGTAATTTCTTTGGTGACCAGCTCGAACAGATTTTTCGGCCCATAAGCTTGGTCATTGTAATGCGTGATCGCCCCAATCAGCGCGATCCGCCCTCGATGGTTCATATGCGTGATCGCTGCCTCTAGGGTCTCGCCACCGACATTATCAATAAAGACATCGACGCCACTGGGGCAGGCCTCGGCGATGGCCGCGGCGAGGCCGCGCGGGTCCTTACGGTTGACAGCGGCGTCATAGCCAAGCTCAGAAACAAGCCGCGCACATTTTTCAGGTGAGCTCGATATCCCGACCCGCCTTGCGCCCAAAATGCCAGCTATCTGGCCCGCTATGGAGCCGACAGCACCGCCTGCGGCGCTTACCAAAACCGTCTCGCCAGCCTTTGGCGGCGCGATCTCTGTCAGCGCGAAATAGGCCGACATACCGGTATCGCCGAGAATGCCCATATAATAGCTATGCGGAAAATCAAGATGCCGTGGCAGTTTGACGATAAAATCATCCGGCTTGCTGATGGAATATTCCTCCCAGGCAAAGCGCGCCATCAAAATATCACCCTCGACATAGTCCGGATTTTTGCTCTCCAGCACGCGCGATAGGGTCAGCCCCATAACGGCCTGGCCAAGCGGCATGGCGGGGAGCACATCGTCACCGGCGGATTCGTTCATCCAATTCCGGAAGCCAGCATCAAGAGATATACAGAAATTTTTAACGAGGACTTGCCCGTCCTCTAAAGCAGAAACCCCAGCTTCCACCAAATCGAAATCGGTGGGCTTGGGATATCCAGTTGGGCGGCTGGCCAGAACGACTTGTCTGTTTTGCATCAGAAGTTGCCCTGGCCAGTCCCTTATTTTTGTAACGTAACTCTTAGAATTCTAGTCCAAGCGTTACACCGAATTGGCGGCGAGGTACAAGCTCACCCCAAGCAAAGGCACCAGCGTCAAACAGACGGTTGATGCGGTTGCCGGCTTCAAGCACGTCGGTGCCATAAACAACCAGCTTCACTTTGCTACCCATATCGGTTTCGGTTGTATAGGTTGCTGACAGATCAAGCGTCTCGTAGGAGTCGATGATCATGTCAGGGCCCGTAACAGGATTCCAAGTTTCAAAAGCTGCTCGGCCATAGCTGTCATCTGTATAGGTGTAAGACCCAGACAGCATCAGCTCACCTTTGCTGAGGA
>JAYODZ010000196.1:0-1938 GCA_038106515.1 Rhodobiaceae bacterium | reverse complement strand
CAACCGAAGCTGAGGGGCAAGCCGCTTGGATTGAGCACTTGACCAAAATTCTCTCGGCAGCGGTTGTAGACGCCGCCACAACTTGTGTCCGACATTATGGTTCGGCCACCGACTAAGACACTTTAACTAAGATTTTAAGTAGGAAAAAGTCTTGCTTCGGTGCTTGTTTGCAGCGGGTCATCTGGTATATTCGCGACATCTATAAGGAGGACGACAATGAGCGAACAAACTCAAGATTGGAGTAAAGAAATGGATCGTGGCGAGCATGAAGCGACCTATGATGCGTTTCTGAATTACACGAAATATGGCTCTATTGCGGTAGCTTTCATTCTGCTGGGCCTGTTGCTGTTCGTTTATAATTAATCCCAATCCATCCGGCTGAACGCGAGACGGTAAAGCCTAGTTCTATTTGTAAAGGAAGTGAGTATGAAACTCGTAGTCCTGAAAGAGGCAGACGCGCGCGAAACGCGCGTGGCGGCCTCGCCTGAAACCGTTAAGAAATTTACCGGTTTGGGGATCGCTGTAACCGTTGAGGCTGGAGCGGGCCTTAAGTCCCAGATATCAGATAAAGCCTATAGCGATGCTGGTGCTTCAGTCAGCAAAGCCATTGCCAGCGCGCTTAAGTCGGCTGACATTATTTTATCCGTAAAGGCGCCGGCGATCGCGCGTGTCAAAGGCTGCAAGGCGGGGGCGCTGCTGGTCGCGACGCTGAACCCGCATGGCAATGCGGCGCTGATCAAACAATATGCTGCGGCGAATATCAGCGCCATGGCCATGGAACTGATGCCACGTATTACACGGGCGCAGTCGATGGACGTGTTGTCGTCACAATCGAATTTGGCTGGCTATAAAGCTGTGCTTGATGCGACCAACGAATATGGCCGCGCTTTGCCGATGATGATGACGGCGGCGGGCACCGTTCCTGCGGCGCGCGTGTTTGTTATGGGGGCGGGCGTTGCTGGTTTGCAAGCGATTGCGACGGCGAAGCGTCTCGGCGCGATTGTGAGTGCGACCGATGTTCGCGCGGCGGCGAAGGAGCAGGTCGAAAGCCTCGGCGGCAGTTTTGTTATGGTCGAGCCCGATGCCGACGAAAGCGGCGAAACGGCTGGCGGCTATGCCAAAGAAATGAGCGCGGACTATCGCAAGCGGCAAGCTGCCTTGGTCGCCGAGCATATCGCTAAGCAGGATATTGTGATCACCACGGCATTGATTCCCGGTCGTCCAGCACCAGAATTGGTGACACAGAAAATGGTCGAGAGCATGCGCTCAGGCTCTGTGATTGTCGACTTGGCGGCTGAACAAGGCGGTAACTGCAAATTGTCGCGCCACGGCAAGATCGTTGATCATAAAGGCGTAAAAATTGTTGCGCACGACAATGTGCCAGGGCGTCTGCCAGGCAATGCCAGCGAGCTTTTTGCCCGTAATCTCTATAACTTCATTGACGCCTTTTGGGATAAAGAGGCCAAAACTTTAGCTGTGAACTGGGAAGATGAAATCATCACGGGCATCGCTCTAACGCGTGATGGTGCGGTGGTGCATCCGATGTTCGAAGCCAAGCCAGCGAAAAAGCCTGCGGCAAAGAAAGCGGCGCCTAAAAAAGCGCCAGCAGCCCGCGCGTCGGCGACAAAGAAACCCGCTGCGGCTAAGGCGCAAACGAAACCGAAGGCGACGGCTAAGCCGAAGCGCTCTGGAGGTAACAAAAAATGATTTCGCAAAGTGTATTTCTTATTAGCATCCTCGTTATGGCCGTCTTTGTTGGCTATTACGTCGTTTGGTCGGTTACCCCTGCCCTGCACACACCCTTGATGTCGGTGACCAATGCCGTGTCGTCAGTAATTATTGTTGGCGCTTTGGTGGCTTTGGGAAAAAGCGGTTTGGTTAATAGTGATGTCAGTTGGACGGTACGTCTACTCGGCTTTGGTGCCGTTGTTTTGGCGT
>JAYODZ010000047.1:9473-13379 GCA_038106515.1 Rhodobiaceae bacterium | reverse complement strand
CAGATGCGCGATTTCGGCCGTCGATTTTTGAGCAAAATACTGATTATTCTGATCGTCGCCGTCGGTCTTTATGGGTTGAATTATTTTGGCCTCACTGACGAAATTCGCACCGCTCTGTCGGACGATGCCATCTCCTTACGCATGGGCGATCTGGAAATTACCCCTTACGACATTTTAAAAGCTCTGCTGACGATTATAGCGGTGTTTTATCTTATCGCCACGATCAGCGATTTCGCGCTGGCGCGGATCGAGAAAGTCAGCCGCTTAGATGCCAGCTCGCGGATTTTGTTGCAGAAAGTGACACAAGTCTCACTCTATGTATTAGCGGCCTTGATCAGCTTAAATCTTCTCAGCATTGACCTCTCAGCACTGGCTGTGATTGGCGGCGCAGTTGGTATCGGGTTGGGCTTTGGTTTACAAAAAATCGCCTCCAATTTCATCAGCGGTGTCATTATATTGCTCGAAAAATCTGTACGCGCGGGCGACATTGTCGAGCTGGATAATGGCATGGCGGGGATTATTCGTGATATTCGGGCGCGCTATGTTCGCCTCGAAGCTTTTGACGGGCGCGAAGTGATGGTGCCGAATGAAGAATTTATTGCTAATCGAGTTATCAATTTGACCTATAGCAATAAGCGCGGGCGACTGAGCTTTCGGGTCGGCGTGTCCTATGACTCTGATATTCGCCTGGCGAAATCCCTGATCCTCGAAGCCGCGCATGAAAACCCGCGCGTCTTGAAAGAACCAGCGCCCGATATTTGGCTCGAGGATTTTGCCGATAATGCCATTGTCTTCCATATGCGGGCGTGGATTGACGATATCTCCTATGATCGCTTTGGGCCGGTCGACCAGATCAATTTCGCGATCTGGGATAAATTCTCGGCCAATCAAATCGGCATCCCCTTCCCGCAGCGGGTCATTCATGTCAAAAATGATACGGATATAGCCATCGACGGTTGAAAATGACGCAGGTCGACGGCTTTCGTCGGTGATCTATGTTATGTCATGATATGGCCAACATGACCCGCATAAGTGGAGCTTTTTGCGATGCAACCTTTATCCGAAATTATTTGTGACGAAGATCCAAACTATCGTCCGAAATATGGCATTCATTATCCGAACAAGCCGGATGGCTGGAGCCTGACCGATATTTTGCAATTCCGCGAAGGCCAGCCGCATGACTATTTTCACAAATTACGCGACGCGGCACCGGTCTCTTGGTGGGATATGCCGAAAGAAGCCGGTATGGCAGGCTTTTGGGCGCTGACGCGGTATGAGGATGTCAAACGCGTAGACCTCGATGCCAAGACCTTCTCGTCACAAGATGGCGGTATTTTGATGGGCTATCGGCGCTCGGCTGCAGGCCCGAAGCGCTTGCGTAACGCAGCGCTCGACAGCTTAATCAATCTCGATCAGCCGTATCACATTCCACTGCGGATGGAGCATCGCCCATTTTTTACACCCGACTATATTGCGCATCTGCAAAAGCGGGTCGAAGGCGAAGTCGACCGCCTGTTGGATGGCATGGAGGCGCACGCCAAAAAAAATGACGGCCGCGTTGATATGGTCAATATGTTCTCGCAATGGCTGCCGCTGTTCACCCTCTGCGAAATGCTGGGCGTCGATGAAAAGGACCGCCCCTCGATCGTCCGGTGGATGCATTATCTCGAAATGGCCCAGTATATTATCAGCGACCCCGAGAGCAAAATCTCACCCCTGTTCATGGTGAAGTTCCTTTGGAATATTCGGCAGATGTTCCGCTATGGCGATCGCGTGATGCGCGACCGGCGGAAAAACCCGCGCGATGATCTTTTGACGGTCATTGCTCAGGCCGAGATTGACGGCAAGCCGATGACCCAGAGCTTCCTCGATGGATCGTGGTTGCTAATTATTTTTGCCGGCAATGACACTACCCGAAATTCGCTCTCGGGTACAATGCGCCTGCTGACCCAGTTTCCAGACCAAAAACAGATCTTGCTGGAGCAGCCCGATCTGGTGCGGCAAATGGTTCCCGAAGCCCTGCGCTTGGTATCACCGGTGATGTTCATGCGCCGGACGGCTCAACAGGACACAGAGATTTCTGGGCAAGCCATTGCCAAGGGCGAAAAGGTTATTATGTGGTACGGCGCAGCCAATCGCGATCCGGCAGTTTTCGCGGATCCGAATAAAATGGATATTTTCCGCAATAATGCCGGAGAGCATCTGGCCTTTGGCACTGGCCCGCATGTTTGTCTCGGACAGAGGATCGCCAATATGCAACTCGAAACGGCTTATAAGAAAATTCTCGACCGCTTCCCGAACGTGCGGTGGACGGGTAAGCAGATGCATGCGCCGAATAACTTTGTGCATGCCATTTCCGAGCTGGAGGTTGACCTCGGGATTTCGTGATGCGGCCATTTCAACTCACGCATCGGACACATTTCGAATCCGCAGGTAAGTTTTTTCTGGGCCTTGCCGTTCTGCTCGGCTACTTCGCCTATCTTTGGTGGAAATTTGATGCCAAGACAGGCCTGCTTGTCGCTGGCCTGACATGGTCGTTTTTCGTTCTCTGCACACCGATTGCCGATGCCGGTTTTTTGCTCGATTTCCCGATCCGGCTGTTATTCAAAATTCGCATGCTGGTAACCGAGCTGTTTGTCTGGCTCTTGGCTGTCGCCATTTGTGCCTATGGCCTGTTTTACGCGCCCGAAGTTTTTGAGAAATCCCTCATCACGTCGGTTTTGCATAAAATACTCATATCACCTGTGCCCTATTGGGGGCTGATCGGCCTCTGCGCGGTCGGCACTTTCATGTCGGTACATCTTGGCGATGAAATGCTCGACGTCATCAGCCATCGCGACCGCGACAAGTTTCATCGCAGTGGCTTTTGGCTCCGACTCGTTAGCTTTGGCGCCATACTGGTTTTCGTCCTAATAGGCTACGAACACCTGATCGTTGATCTCGGTGTCATCCCCTCAATTCAAAACCACTAGAGCTTGCGGTAAACCTCAGCCCCACCGACGCGGAATTCAGTTGCCTTTTCTTGCATTCCGCGATCGAGCGCCGCATCAGGATCGATGTTCAGCTTGGCTGCATAATCGCGAACATCTTGCGTGATCTTCATCGAGCAAAAATGCGGTCCACACATGGAACAGAAATGCGCTACTTTCATCGACTGTTTCGGCAATGTTTCATCGTGGTATGCGCGCGCCGTGTCGGGATCGAGGGATAAGTTAAATTGATCATCCCAACGAAACTCGAAACGCGCTTTTGACAATGCATTGTCGCGGATTTGCGCCCCGACATGCCCTTTGGCGAGATCCGCTGCATGCGCGGCGAGCTTATACGTAATGATCCCTTCTTTCACATCGTCTTTATTCGGCAGTCCAAGATGCTCTTTCGGGGTCACATAGCACAGCATTGCCGTGCCATACCATCCGATCTGGGCAGCGCCGATCGCCGAGGTAATGTGGTCGTAACCCGGTGCCACATCGGTGGTCAGCGGGCCAAGCGTGTAGAACGGTGCTTCGTCACACCACTCCAGCTGCTTGTCCATATTTTCCTTAATCAACTGCATCGGCACGTGACCCGGGCCCTCGATCATCACCTGCACATCGTGCTGCCAAGCGATTTGCGTCAACTCACCGAGCGCCGCAAGCTCGCCCAACTGGGCGGCGTCATTGGCATCGTAAATCGAGCCAGGACGCAATCCGTCGCCAAGCGAGAAGGACACATCATAGGCTTTCATAATTTCGCATATCTCTGCGAAATGCGTGTATAGGAAATTTTCTTTGTGATGCGCCAAGCACCATTTTGCCATAATCGACCCACCGCGCGACACGATGCCCGTCATACGGTTGGCCGTCATCGGCACATAGCGCAACAAAACGCCGGCGTGAATGGTGAAATAATCGACCCCTTGCTCGG
>JAYODZ010000047.1:0-9463 GCA_038106515.1 Rhodobiaceae bacterium | reverse complement strand
TATCGCGGAACATCTCCCAAGTCAGCTCTTCGGCTTTGCCGTCAACTTTCTCCAGCGCCTGATAGATCGGCACCGTCCCGATCGGCACCGGTGCGTTACGAATAATCCATTCGCGGGTCTCGTGAATATGTTTACCCGTCGACAGATCCATAATCGTGTCAGCCCCCCAGCGGATACCCCATGTCATTTTATCGACTTCCTCACCAATCGATGAAGTAACAGCAGAGTTGCCGATATTGCCGTTAATCTTCACCAAGAAATTGCGACCAATGATCATCGGCTCGCTTTCGGGGTGGTTGATGTTGGCAGGGATAATGGCGCGGCCACGCGCAACCTCATCGCGGACAAATTCGGGCGTAATTTCACCCAAGAGCGAGGCGCCGAAATTTTCTCCCGGATGCTGACGTAACAACATATCGGCCATGCGCTTGCCCTTATCGCCGGTTTCTGCCAAGGCAACAATATAAGCCTGCCGATTTTGGTTCTCGCGAATGGCAATATATTCCATTTCTGGCGTCACAATGCCTTTGCGCGCATAATGCATTTGCGAGACATTCTGCCCCGCCTTAGCGCGGCGCGGCTGGCGCTCGAGATCAAAGCGCAAGGCGGCGAGCTTCTCATCGCGCATCCGCTCTTGGCCGTAGGCACTCGACGGGCCTGATAACACTTCCGTATCGCCCCGCTCCTCAATCCAGGCGGCGCGCAACGCGGGTAGGCCCCTGCGAATGTCGATATTAGCTTGAGGGTCGGTATAAGGACCCGAAGTGTCATACACATAGACGGGCGGGTTAACTTCGCCGCCCATGTCGGACGGCGTATCAGCTTGGTCAATTTCGCGCATCGGGACGCGAATATCGGGCCGCGAGCCGGTCACATAAATTTTACGGCTATTGGGCAGACAGGCAATGGCGGCCTCGTCGACTTGCGCGTTTCCAGCGGTAAAAGCTGATTTATCTTGTGTGCTTTGCGACATTCGCTGCTCCTCGCCCGACATCATATCGGCCTAGCTATCTGAATTTGCACCAAATTGAGGATGACGCCCAAATCGGTGCGGTTTCTTGCGACGCACCAAGAGCTAGCACTCCCTGCAGCGGCATGACCCGTGAACAGGTGCCAAGGGTGTATTCTCACCGCTTTCGCGGACCCCCGTGCGTCGACTCTTACTGTAGCATTTTCCGCTCCTGCGGCAAGTTGCCCTTACTCTTCTCTTGGCAAGTTTTGTTTTCGCGCTAAACTTTTCTGGGGACAAGCGTTCCCAATACTTATGGAGAAAATTATGAGCGAAGCTGTTAGTGAGATCGATCACACACGTCGGGCTTGGGAAATCCCGCTCGAAGACATCAATCTTATTCATGATGAGTTGTGGCGTGTTGAGGGATTTTGGCCTTACTTTGAACGCTTGCGCAAAGAAGACCCCATCCATTATTGCCTAAATGAAAATGGCGAGGAGCGGCAAGGGCCTTATTGGTCGATTACGCGCTATGAAGACATCATGGCTGTTGATACCGATCATAAGCGTTTTTCATCGGAGCCAATGATCGTTCTACAAGACCCCGAAGAAGACTTTACGCTACCCATGTTTATTGCCATGGACCCGCCGAAGCATGACGTCCAGCGCAAAACCGTGTCGCCGATTGTGGCGCCGGCCAATTTGATGAATTTGGAAAGCCTAATCCGCGAGCGCACCTGCAAAGTGCTCGATGGTTTGCCGATTAATGAGGAATTTGATTGGGTCGATCGCGTTTCGATCGAGCTTACAACCCTAATGCTCGCGACCTTGTTTGATTTTCCGCTAGAAGAGCGGCGCAAACTGACCCGTTGGTCGGATGTCGCAACGGCTGGCCCGAATTCGGGCATCATAGAGAGCGAAGATCAGCGTCGCGCCGAGCTTTATGAGTGCTTGGAATATTTCACGCGGCTGTGGAATGAGCGGATTAATTCAGATCCTGGGCCAGATCTTATTTCGATGCTGGCGCATGGCGAAAGCACCCGCAATATGGATCCGCTTGAGTATCTCGGTAATCTGGTTTTGCTGATTGTAGGCGGTAATGACACGACGCGGAACTCGATGACGGGCGGGCTTTACGCCCTCAATAAATTCCCGGGCGAATATGACAAACTGCGCAAAGATCCAAGCCTGATCCCCAATATGGTCTCGGAGATCATCCGCTGGCAAACGCCGCTGGCTTACATGCGGCGCACGGCGCTCGAAGACGTCGAAATGCACGGCAAAACCATTAAGAAAGGCGATAAAGTCTTGATGTGGTACGCCTCTGGCAATCGCGACGACACGGTAATCGAGCGGCCAAACGATCTGATTATTGACCGCCCCAATGCGCGGCGGCATCTCTCTTTCGGCTTTGGTATCCACCGCTGCGTTGGTAATCGCCTCGCCGAATTGCAATTGACGATTTTGTGGGAAGAAATCATGAAGCGGTTCAAAAACATTAAAGTGATGAGTGAACCCCAACGCATCCCATCTTCCTTTGTCAAAGGCTATGCCCGCATGATGGTCAAGATCGAAGGCTAAGTGCATGTCGATAACAGATTGCGCGGGCAAGATCGCACTCGTTACCGGCGCCGCCATGGGCATCGGTCGTGCCTCTGCGCTTGCCCTGGCGCAGGCTGGTGCACGCCTCTTTGTCACAGATATTGATCTCGATCAGGTTGAAGCAACAGCCAAACTCATCACCGCGGCCGGCGGTCAAGCCACGGCACTGCAGCACGACGTCACGGATGAAAATCGTTGGGCCGATGTTTTCGCCGCCATCGAGGCCGAAACGGGCGGGCTCGATATTCTCGTCAATAATGCGGGCATCGCGATCGGTGGCCCCGTCACCGAAATGCGTTTGGAGGATTGGCGGCAGCAAATCGCTGTTAATTTGGATGGCGTCTTTTTAGGAACGCGCGGCGCCATTCCCCTGATGCGCGGGCGACCAGCCTCGATCATCAATATCTCTTCGGTCGCAGGTCTAAAGGGCGCGCGCGGCTTATCGGGTTATTGCGCGACCAAGGGCGGCGTGCGGCTGTTTACCAAAGCTGTGGCGCTGGAGATGGCGGACGCGGGTGAAAATATTCGCGTGAACTCTATCCATCCCGGCATCATCGATACGGCAATTTGGGACAAGGACATTGGCGGCATGGTCGGCTCCATGCCGCAGCTCGCCGCGGCTGGCATCAATAAACTCGACGCCGCGACTGTGGCCGCTGGCATGGTTCCGGGCGGCAAGCTTGGAACAGCTGACGATATCGCCAATGCGGTGGTGTTTCTGGCCTCCGCCGCCTCAAAATATATGACCGGCGCCGAGCTTGTAGTTGATCACGGCGCGACTGCAGGCTAAAGATTTTCTATGGATGATTTGTTCTCGCGTGATAAGGGCAAAGCGGCTCGCCCAATTTGGTGCCTCTCTCCGGCAGCCCTAGAGACGTGGCAGTCCGACAATGCGGGCGCGCGCCGCGCTTGGGTTGAGAACAATCAATTCACTGGCGGCGCCGGTCAAATTCTCCTTCTGCCAGACAAAGCAGGGGGCATTGAAGGGGTTTTGCTCGGGCTTGGCAAAACGCCCGACCCGTTTGCGCTGGCCGCTCTGCCCAGCAAATTGCCGAAAGGGCAATACCGCATCACCGAAACTTGCCCCGAAACCATTCGCCAACATGCCGCCTTGAGTTGGGCGCTTGGCACCTATCGGTTTTCGCAATATCTGAGCAAGCCGAAGGCCCGCGAATGGCCGCAATTGGTGATTGAAAAAAACTTCGACAGTGACGCCGTCCTGCGCCTAAAAGAAGCGGTTTTTCTCGCCCGCAATTTGATCAATACGCCGGCCGAAGATATGGGGCCAGAGGCCCTCGAAACACAAGTAGCCCGCGTGGCGCAAGCGCATAAGGCGGAGCTCGATGTCATTATTGGTGACGCTCTTTTACCCGCCAATTTCCCGCTCGTTCATGTTGTCGGGCGCGCGGCGCAGCAACTCCCTCGGGTGCTCGATTTGCGTTGGGGCGACACAAATGCTCCCGAGATTTGTTTGATCGGCAAAGGCGTCTGCTTTGATACGGGCGGGCTGAATTTAAAGACCGGCTCCTATATGGATTTAATGAAAAAAGACATGGGCGGTGCGGCCATTGCCCTCGGGCTGGCGCAGGCCATTATGGCTGCCAATTTACCCGTCCGCTTGCGCCTGTTGATCGGCGCGGTCGAAAACGCCATCGGCCCCGGCGCTTTTCGCCCTGGCGATATTTTTCCCAGCCGCAAAGGGATTACGGTTGAGATTGGCAACACCGACGCCGAAGGACGCCTCGTGCTGGCGGATTTGCTGACCGCAGCCAGCGAAACCAGCCCCGATCTAATTTTAAATTTTGCCACTTTGACGGGCGCGGCGCGGGTTGCGCTCGGGCCAGAATTGGTACCCTTTTATACGCGCCAAGACGAACTCGCTCAGGCTTTGAACGCCCAGGGTATGGCGCAAAATGATCCACTATGGCGCCTACCGCTTTGGGCTGGCTATGACAGCTGGCTCGAAAGCGCGGTCGCCGATGTCAATCATATTTCGAGTTCGCCAATGGCGGGATCAATCACGGCCGCTCTTTTTCTAGGGCGGTTTGTTGACGAGGCCACCGCATGGGCTCATTTCGACGTTTATGGCTGGAGCGTCAAATCACGTCCCGCTCAGCCCGTAGGCGCGGCAGCGCAAGCCTTGCGCGCCTGTTTTGCATATCTTGAAGAACGTTATGGCCATCGGACATAAAACCCCACCCAAGCCTGACCCGCGGCTCAACCCATGGCGCGATGATATCGCCGCCGATCACTTGCGCGGCGAAGTCGACGCCCCTGCCTTTGTCAAAGGACAGGATTACGACGTCATCGCCCCCGTTACCAATCTACATCGCTCGCCCGCCCATGGCGCCGTTGTTGACAGTCAATTGCTGCTCGGTGAGCGGTTCCGCGTTTATGACGTTAAAGGCGCCTGGGCTTGGGGCCAGTGTCAGCACGATGACTATGTCGGTTATGTGTTGCGCGAAGATCTCGATCGATGTCAGAACAGTACACATATTGTGCGGCATCTGCGCTGCCATATATTCAGCGATCCAGACATTAAATCGCGACCGATTATGGCGGTCTCTATGGGCGCTCGTTTAACGGCGACCGGCACCTCGGGGCGTTTCACCGAACTTGAGAACGGTGGTTTTGTCGTGACGCAAGCGATTATACCCAAAAGCGCAACAGTCCCCGACTATATCGCCACTGCACGGCAGTTCTTGGGGACACCCTATTTATGGGGCGGTCGCGAGAGCATGGGTATCGACTGCTCGGGCCTGGTGCAAATCGCCTTGAGCATGGCAGGACGCGCCTGCCCTCGCGACAGTGATCTGCAGGAAGCTAGCCTTGGGCAGACCGTGACCGAGGAGCCGACCACGGGAGATTTAGTATTTTGGCGTGGCCATGTTGGTTTTATCTCGGCACCGGACCGTTTGTTGCACGCCAATGCCACCCATATGCAAGTCGTCGAAGAAGATTTCAATCAAGCCTGCGAGCGGATTGCCAGCACCTCCGGCTCTGTGACAGCGCTGAAGCGGCTTAGCTCGTAAGAATAGCCGAAATTAATTTCTGCGTATAAGGATGCTGCGGTGCATCAAAAACTTGATCGGTCGGGCCGCTTTCAACACATTTCCCATGTTGCAACACGAGCACGCGATGCGATACGGCCCGCACCAGATGCAAATCATGGCTAATAAATAAATAGGCGAGGCCATGCTCCGCCTGCAACCGTCGTAACAGAGCAATGATTTGCGCTTGTACCGAACGGTCGAGGGCGCTGGTCGGCTCATCGAGAATCAACAAACGTGGCTGCAGGATTAAAGCACGGGCAATGGCAATACGCTGGCGCTGACCGCCAGAGAATTCATGCGGGTAACGCCCTGCTAGATCGGGGTCAAGTTCGACAGCGCGCATGGTCTCAACCAGTCTTTGCTCTTTTGCCGCAAGTGATAAATCCGGAGCATGAATATCCAAGCCTTCACTAATGATCTGCCCAACTGACATGCGCGGGCTAAGCGCCCCAAACGGGTCTTGAAAAACAATCTGGATATGCTGCCGCATCGCGCGTTTATCGCGGCCACGGAGATTGGCTAGCGATTGGCCATCGAACAAAATCGAACCAGTTGCCTTTTGCAGTCCCAAAATAGCGCGCCCGAGTGTGGTTTTGCCGGACCCGCTCTCGCCAACAATCCCGAGGCTTTCCCCCAGCTGCACCGCCAGATCAATATGGTCAACGGCTTGCAAGTAGCTATCGGCCTGGAACAGATTTTTTTGCCGCACAAAACGAACACAAACAGCCTCAGCCCGTAGTAAGGGAGCCGCTAACGCAGGCGGCGGCGGCGATTCCTTGGGGATCGCGCCAAATAGCGCCCGTGTATAGGCATGGCTGGGGCGATTAAAAATCTGCTCCGTCGGCCCGCTCTCAACAATTTCACCATGCCGCATCACGCAAATTTCATCGGCCATATACCGCACGACGCCGAGATCATGCGTAATCAACATCAAAGCCAGTCCGTATTCCTTCTGCAAATCTTTCAAAAGGTCGAGGATTTGCTTCTGGATGGTGACATCGAGCGCCGTCGTCGGCTCATCAGCAATGAGAAGCTTAGGCCGATTGGCAATCGCCATGGCAATAATAATCCGCTGCCTTTGGCCGCCCGAGAGCTGATGCGGGTAACTTGTGTAACGCGTCGCCGCGTCATCAATACCGACCCGCTGCATCAGCTCAATCGCCTGCGTTTTTGCCGTAGGAGGGCTGGCTTCGCCATGAATAACTAGGGCTTCAGCAATTTGCTTGCCGACATGGTGCAAAGGGTTTAGCGCGGTCATCGGCTCTTGGAAGATCATAGATATCTCATTGCCGCGCAAACCCCGCAAAAAATTTTGATCGGCCGCCAGCAAATCATGCCCATCGAAGCGAATATGATCGGCTGTCGATTGCGCCGGCGGCGACGGCAATAGGCGTAAAATTGATAGGGCTGAAACCGACTTTCCGGAGCCGCTTTCGCCCACGAGGCCAAGCGTCTTACCGGCGTCGAGTTTGAAACTCACACCCTTCAGAGCTTTGGTCGTTTGCCCGCCTTGGCGAAATTCGACCGCGAGATTTTGTACATCGAGCAAACTCATGCGCTCACCTTGCGCGGATCAAACGCGTCTCGTACCGCCTCACCAATAAAGATCAACAATGACAGCATCAGGGCGATGACGAAAAACCCTGCCAAGCCGAGCCACGGTGCCTGCAAATTATTTTTACCCTGGGCCAACAATTCGCCCAACGAGGCCGATCCGGGCGGTAGGCCAAAACCGAGAAAATCGAGCGAGGTCAGTGTCGTGATCGAGGCGTTGAGAATAAATGGGATGAGGGTCAAAGTTGCAACCACGGCATTGGGTAAAACATGGCGAAACATAATCCGCCCACTCGAAAGACCCAAAGCGCGCGCCGCCTCGACATATTCAAAATTACGCGCCCGGAGAAACTCGGCGCGGACCACGCCCACCAGCGAGACCCACGAAAACAACAATAGAATACCTAAGAGGATCCAGAAGGTCGGCTCAATCACCGCCGCCACGATAATCAGCAAATAAAGTGTCGGGATACTGGTCCAGATTTCAATAAAGCGTTGAAGTAATAAATCCGTCCAGCCACCAAAATAGCCTTGCACTGCCCCCGCCAAAATGCCGATCACAGAGGATAAGATCGTCAAACTCAAACCAAACAGAACCGAAATCCGGAAGCCATAGATCAGACGTGCCAAGACATCCCGACCTTGATCATCGGTACCCAGCAAATTCTCTCGACTGGGTGGCGCCGGTGCCGGCTGGTCGAGATTGAGATTAATAGTGTCGTAAGAGTAACGCAAAGGTGGCCAGAGCATCCAGCCGCCAGCATCCTCGATCAAGCCAGCAACAAATGGATCGCGATAATCAGCCTCGGTAGCGAAATCACCACCAAATTCGGTTTCGGCATAAACCGAAAAAATCGGCATATAAATCTCGCCTTGATGACGGATCAGCAAGGGTTTGTCATTGGCAATAAACTCAGCGAAGAGCGACAGCGTAAATAGCGCGAGGAAAATCCAAAGCGCCACAAAGCCGCGGCGGTTGGCCTTAAAATTTGCCCACCGTCTTTGTGCAATATCGGCTCTCATGAAGCGCGCGCCTCGAAATCAATTCGCGGATCAATCCAGACATAGGTTAAATCTGAGATCAGCGAGATCACCAAACCGGTGAGACCGAAAATATATAAAGAGGCGAAAACCACCGGATAGTCGCGATTGATAATACTTTCATATGACAGCAGGCCGAGTCCATCGAGCGAGAAAATTGTCTCGATCAACAGCGAACCGGTGAAGAAAGCGCCAATGAATGCGCCCGGAAAACCAGCCACGACAATCAGCATGGCATTGCGGAAGACGTGCCGGTAAAGCACCTGCCCCTCCGGCAGACCTTTAGCCCGCGCCGTCATGACATATTGTTTGCGGATTTCATCGAGAAATGAATTTTTCGTCAGCAAGGTCGTCGTTGCAAAGCCACTAATACTCATTGCGATAATCGGCAGACAGATATGCCAGAGATAGTCGAGAATGCGATCAGACCAACTCAAGCTGTCCCAATTCTCTGACACTAGCCCGCGCAAGGGAAAGACATCGAAATAGCTGCCGCCCGCAAACAATACGATCAAAGCAACGGCAAACAAAAAGCCTGGGATCGCGTAGCCGACGACAATGACCGTCGATGTCCACATGTCAAAGCGGCTACCATCGGCCCGCGCTTTGGCAATGCCCAGCGGAATGGAGATCAGATAGGTGATCAAAGTCGTCCATAGACCGAGCGAAATCGAAACCGGAAGCTTCTCTTTGATCAAATCGAGGACCGCAATATCGCGGTAATAGCTCTCGCCAAAATCGAACTGCAAATAATTTGTCAGCATCAACCAAAAGCGCTCATGCACAGGCTTGTCGAAACCAAATTGCCGTTCCAGCTCGGCGATAAATTCTGGGTCCAAACCTTGCGCACCGCGATATTTACTATCGCTGGCGCCACCCAAACGCTCCATTTGGCTGTTTGAAAAGCGCGACGTCGCGCCCTGATCATGACCTTGGAGTTGGGCAATAACGCGTTCCACCGGCCCGCCTGGAGCGAATTGAATAATCGCGAAGCTAATCGCCAAAATACCGACAATGGTTGGGATCATCAGCAGCAGACGACGCAAGACATAACGGATCATGAGCCACCCCCCGACGGTGCAGCGTCTTGATGGTCGGAGCTATAAGGTGGCGGCGCCGAACGCCACCAAATATCGGGAAAGCCCAGACTATGGCGTGGCAAAGGTTTGGGGTAGCTTAGGCCGCGCCAATAAGCAACCCGCTGACGCGGCGCATGCCATTGCGGCACAACATAATGCGACCATAACAGGACGCGGTCTAAGGC
>JAYODZ010000046.1:12412-13395 GCA_038106515.1 Rhodobiaceae bacterium | reverse complement strand
AGTTCCGATGATACCGAGTCGTAATGCGTAGCCAGTGCCCGGGCGACCCGACCCGATCCACCATCACCAATTTGGTTACCATTGACCGATATCACAGGCATGATGACTAGGGTCGAAGCTGTGGCAAAGCATTCTTGCGCTGCTTCGGCCTCGGCGACCGTGAAAGGTCGCTCTTCGAATGACAAGCCAAGCTCTTTGATAACCGTCATCAGCACTGTGCGTGTGACGCCTTTTAATATGGAACGATCAGCTGGCCGCGTGCGTAACACGCTGTTGGCGTCCACGATCCAAGCGTTGGCGGCGGTCGCCTCGGTGATAAAACCATCTTGGTCAACCATCCAGGCGTCGTCATACCCTTCCGCTTTGGCTTCGTTACGCGTCATCGTATTCGGCAATAATGAAATTGATTTAATGTCAGGTCGCGCCCAGCGTAAATCGGGTTTTGTTACAACTTTGGTGCCCTTTTCTAGCATTTTTTGTCGTGCTTGAACGGGCATGTGTCGCCCCGTCACTACGAGGATCGGTTTTAGACCTTTGGGATAGATGTGGTCCCTGCGCCCAACCCCTCGCGAGACTTGGATATAAATGAGACCCGTGGCTATCCGATTGCGGCGAATAATCTCCCGAACAATATGTAGCAAAACAGCCCGGCTCACCGGCCACGTCATTGCCAATTCATTTAACGAATAATCCAGCCGGTCGAGATGAGCAGCAATATCGACAGCCCGACCTTGGCGCACAGCCAGCACCTCATAGACACCTTCGGCAAATTGATAACCGCGATCCTCAATGTGGATCGCTGGCTGATCTAAATCGCTATAAATACCGTCAACATAAGCACATCGCGCCATTTTAAGACTTTGCCTCGCTCACAGGTTATTTGGCAAAACGCCAAAAGGTGGGGCTCATCAGAGCCAGACCGAGAATTAACTCGAGGCGACCAAGAATCATGGCCACCATTGCTAAGCTTTGCTCGAAAAGAT
>JAYODZ010000046.1:0-12402 GCA_038106515.1 Rhodobiaceae bacterium | reverse complement strand
CCTGACGCATTACTAATAAAAGCATAAGAATAGACCCAAGCTCTCTCAAAGCCGGTGTTCAAAATGGCGTAGCCAAAAATCAAAACGGGAATGATTAAAAGAAAAACCACCAGATGCGCGGCGATTGCTTGCCGATCAACTTGTTGTAATCGCCGCCCTCCGAGGTTCACGGCCATAACAACCGATGGATAAGCAAGGCGCGAGATTTCGACATGGATAAAGCGGCTCAAAGCCCAAACCCGCATAACTTTGATACCGCCCGCAGTCGATAAAGCCATGCCACCGATTGCGGCCGGCAGAACGATCCAAATGGGCGACCAATGCACAGTCTGTTCGACGGGCAGAATTTGAAAGGCAGTCGTCGTCGACAGGCTCAAGCTATGGAGAAAGCCCGCAAATAAAGGGGTTTCATATGCGAAAGCGACAACCAGAAAATATAAAATAATGAGAACAACAAAGAGCCGCAGCTCTTTATCCCTGACGACACTATTGACGCGGGTGCGGAGCATAAACCAAAGCGGGATACCAATGGCTCCCAAAAAATTCACGAAAGAGATAACGCTCAAGGCCAAGTCGGAAATTTCCCCCGACAGAGCGTAAGAGAAAGGCGCCACCCCCGTCGTCGATATAGCGGATAAGGCAAAGTTAACGGCGTCGCCCCCTGACAGTCCCGACAAGATCAGGGCAAAAACTGCGATGATCGAGAAAATGAAATACAGCCTCGCAATATTTTGTGCTGGCCACAAAAACCGCTCGGCGATGTTTTCGCTTTCATCATGTTGAAGCAAAGGGCTTCCCGATAAATAGTTGCCAGCGATCTCGATGGTCGCCAGGATGCTGACGGCAAAGACCAAACTCCAAAGCCCTCCTAACCATGCGACGAGATGACGCCAGAAGTTGAGCGAGAAAGGCTCCAATTCAGGATAAAGAATGACCGTCGATCCTGTTGTTGTAAATAAAGACAGGCTTTCAAAAATGGCCTCACGAAACGAGGCAATTTGCACCGAAGCAAGCAATGGCAATGCGGCAATGACCGGCACAAATAGCCAAACCCCAATACCCGCTATGATTAGATCTTGCCGCCGCGCACGGATTTTGCGCGCCTGCCGGCCAATCAAAATCAGCATCGATGAAAAAAAGGATCCCAAAACGAAGCTTATGAAAAAAGTCGGCACCAGCTCGGCCTCACCCGTGAGCCACGCCGCTAGCAATGGTAAGAGCAAGAGCACTGAAGCACTGAGGCCGCCCCACCCGATCGCATAAATAATAGCGGCGAAACGCATTGCCTTACACGAGATCTACGTTCACACGGAAAATATGCTCGACATCGTCAACATCATCCGCGACGACGAAAAGAACAACGCGGTCACCGATCAAAATCTCCGTATCGCCCCGCGGCATAATAACATCATCGCCACGACCGATCACACCAAAGCGGATCCCGCCCGGCAGTTCAATATCACGTAAGCGCTGGTTTGCAATCGGCGAGCTTTCCGTTACCTCGGCCTCAACCACCTCAGCCGCTCCATCGGCGATAGCATGCACGCGAATAATTCGACCGCGCCGGACGTGCCCCAAAATAGAAGACACCGTGACGGCGCGCGGATTAATCGCCGCATCCATACCAAATTGCCCTGCCAGTTTTTGGAAAGCATTCTCATTAATCAGCGCCAATGTGCGCGGACAGCCTTCTTGCAACGCCAACATGCTGGTCAGGATATTCACCTGATCATCATTGGTCAGCACGACAGTCAATTCAGAATTGCCGGCCTCTGCCTCACGCAACACATCAGGTGCGAGACCGCTACCTTCGAGAACAATGGTATGAGGTAGAAGTTCAGCAATCGTTTCCGCCCGGCCATGATGCGCCTCGATCAAGTTGACCGAATAGCGATTGCGGTTCATTTCCAGCTTGCGAGCGAGCTCAAACCCGATATTGCCACCGCCGACGATAACCAGGCGGCGCGCTTGCTTCTCTGGGTGCCCAAAGATCTTAAGGGTCCTCTCTGTGTCTTCCATGCTCGATATCACAAAAGCTTTATCGCCAAATTCGATACTGTCAGACGAGCGCGGGACAAATAAATCCCCCTCGCGTTGCACGGCCACCACCGTTGCTTTCAAATCAGGAAAGAGATCGGTCAATTGCGATAACGGTGTATCTATAACCGGACAGTCTTCCTCAATATCAATACCGATCAGTTGAATGAGGTTGCCATAGAAATTGGCAACGTCAAAAGCGCCTGGCAGAGCAATTCGGTTCATCACCGCATTCGCGACCTCTATCTCAGGAGAAATAATGACATCGATCGGGATGCCGCGATTGTTAAACAAATCGTGGCGCGAGCGTTCGAGATATTTCCGATCACGTACCCGCGCGATGGTTTTAGGGATGTTGAATAAAGTCCGAGCGACCTGACAGGTCACCATATTCACTTCGTCACTGGCCGTAACGGCAATCAAAATATCGGTGTTTTCGGCATCGGCCATTGCAAGCATATCGGGATGCGCTCCGTGGCCAACAATTGGACGTACATCAAGCGTATCTTGAATGCGCTCGATGAGCTCTGGCGATTGATCGATGACGGTTACATCATTCCCCTCGCCCGCGAGGTGGCGAGCAATCCCAAATCCCACTTGACCGGCACCGCAAATAATAACGCGCATAAATTCACTCCGATGTTAGGTCGCCGCTTGGTCGGCGTTTTCTGGCCGCTCACTCGCGTTAACGCCTAAAGACTTCAACTTCCGATGCAACGCCGATCTCTCCATACCTACAAATTCAGCAGTACGCGATATATTACCGCCAAATCGCTGAATTTGCGCCTCTAAATATTCGCGCTCAAAAACCTCACGCGCCTCTCGTAATGGCAGGGCGACAACGCGCCCAGACGCAGGTGTTGCCATTACGCCGTCGCCGTCGGAATAAACATCCTTGGGTAAGAAATCAACTGTTAAGCTATCCGCGCCGCGTTCGTGGGCCAGGATCATCATATGCTCGATACAGTTTCGCAATTGGCGCACATTTCCTGGCCAATTATGCGCTTGCAAAATCGCCATCGCCACGGCATCAACAGAGCGTGAACTCATATTTAGTTGTGCTGCAATTTCAGCGATAAAATTACTCACCAGCAACGGAATATCCTCGCGCCGCTCCGACAAACTCGGAAAACTTAATTGCACGACGCTGAGGCGGTGAAACAGATCTTTAAAATTACCTTCAAAGCTCTCGACTTGATGCACCGAAGCGCTTGATGACGCCAACACCCGAACATCAACTTGCACGGGGTTTTCGCCATGCTCGCGATGAAACTTATGATCGACTAAAAACTTTAAAAATTTTTGTTGCACATCGGCAGGCCATAATTGGATTTCATCGACATAAATGGTGCCGCCATGAGCTTCCTCAAGCGCACCCACGGTAAAGCCTTCAGTGGTCTCAATTCCGAATAGCATCTCGGCAATGCTCTCGCTGCGATAATGCGGTGCGCTAAACATAATAAAAGGCTGACGAGCACGATTGGACCTATTATGGATCGCGCGGGCCGCCAATTCTTTACCGCTCCCCCGCGGGCCAATCATCATAATCCGCCCGTTGCTGGAGGATATTTTCTCGATTGCTAAGTTTAATTTCTCAATGACCCCCGAGGATCCTATGAGCCGCTCGGTGATCCCCGCTTTACGTTTGAGATCTCTGACCTCGCGCTGCAGGCGGCGCGATTCGATGGCGTGCCGCACGGTCAATAACAGCTTGTCCATTTTAAAAGGTTTTTCAATATAATCGAAAGCTCCTGAACGAATGGCCGAGACCGCCGTTTCAATATTGCCATGACCACTAATCATGATAACGGGGATATCAGGATACTTTTCCTTCAGCACAGACAGAATTTCCAACCCATCCATGGCGCTACCTTGCAACCAAATGTCGAGCAAAATAAGTGATGGTTGACGTTGACGTATTTGCGCAAAGGCGCTCTCGCTGTCATGCGCCAAACGGGGCGCATAATGCTCATCGGTCAAAATACCGCTAATCAAATCACGGATATCGCGTTCGTCATCAACAATCAGAATATCAGCCGACATGTTCTTTTACCTCTGGGTGCTGCACTGAAACGATTTGCTGGATCGGCAATTGAATAATCACGAGCGCTCCATAGCCATCGCGCGAGCGCGTCGGCGTATCTTCAAGGTTAATTTGCCCGCCATGGTCTTCGACGATTTTCCTAACGATGGCGAGGCCAAGTCCGGTCCCATCCGCGCGGCTAGTCCGGTAGGGTTCGAACAGCGCCGCGCGATCATTCTCCGGCCAGCCAGGGCCACTATCGGTAATTTCGATTTTGACCCATCCTTTGGCGTCCGAGATATCTACAATAATTTCAGGCGGAACTTGTCCTTTGTTATTTTCTATGCTTTCGACAGCGTTTTTAACAATGTTGGTTAGGGCCTGACTGAGGAGGCGACTATCTCCCTCGATCTCAAACTGCAACGGGTTGGAAAACTTAAAGCTAATTTCGGGATGCGCGACACGCTGTAAGAATAATACCTGAGCGATCACATCGCAGATATTAAATTTACGGATAACGGCGCTCGGCATGCGGGCAAAAGACGAAAACTCGTCGACCATGCGACCGATATCACCCACCTGCCGAATAATTGTCTCAGTGCACTGATTAAACACGTCGCGATCGGTCTCGATTTGAGAGAGGTATTTACTCCGTAAACGTTCCGCCGATAATTGAATTGGCGTCAGAGGGTTTTTAATTTCATGGGCAATCCTGCGCGCAATGTCAGCCCAAGCAGCCGAGCGCTGCGCCGATACCAGATCAGTTACATCGTCAAGGCTAATCACAATATTCGTGCCATGCGCAACGCGGTTTCGAGCGATTGAAACGCGTAGCAAGCGCTCGGCGCCGGTATCATCAATGCGAGAAATTTGTGTGACCCGTGACTCGACGTCGAGCGTTTCTCGGAAAAAATTCGCCAACTCAGGCAATACGACGATAATTGGACTGCCGCGAAGTTGCTCGATGTCTTGCCGTAAAATATGACTGGCGGCATCATTGGCGTGATTGATGAGGCCACTTTCATCAATACCAATAATGCCGGCACGAACACTGTTGAGAACCATTTCGGTAAATCTATGGCGCTCGTTCAAATCGTCACGCGCATCGATCAGTTGCTTTTGCTGACGTCCCAATCTGTGCGCCATGTCATTAAACATGCTACCGAGGCGCCCCATATCATCGTCATTGCTAACGGGCACGCGAACGCTGAGGTCGCCCTCGCCCATTTTTTGCGTGGCACGGATCAACCCCGAGATCGGCTTTGCCAGCCGATTGGCGAGCCACAAGCCAATCCAAATCGCTGATAATAGAATTAACAGCGAAATAACAATATATATCATCGCGAAAGTCAGCTGCGCCTCAAAACGCCGCCCTTCCATTTCGCTATATTCTCGAACGGCGAGATCAGTGCGCGACAAGTGTTCGAGAACATTTGAGGAAACAAACCGCGTGGCGAGCAAATATATCGGCGGCTCGACGGTGCCGATTTTTTGTAAGACCTGCACTTGCGCTAAAGCGCCAACGGTGATGACGACAGGTTTGCCGTTATCGGCGACTTTGAACACCTCCTCTGGCGGCAACACGATCTGAGCCTCGACGTTACCGGCTGCCGCTTGCACCACCTTAGCTTGACGGTCAATGACCACCATATGTGGGATCGAGCGCAACGCCGCTTGCGCCGTTAAAAACACGCCGAACCGGCGTTGATCTTCATTCATGGCATCGATCGAGCGGCCGATATCACGGGCAATTGATGTCACATCGCGCCGCAGAAGATCGCGGTGTTCGGTCAAATAGGCATTAGCGACGGCAGTCGTATTACTAATAATCGCCTTAGTACGATCTGAGAACCAACTGTCCAAACCACGATCGAGCGTAACTATAGCAAAGACAGCGACCAGCAAAGCTGGCAAAGCAGCAATACCGGCGAATAGGAAGACCAGCCGCCCATGCAAAGCGGCGCCCGCCTCGCCCCGTCGCGCTTGCCGCCATACATGCACCAGCTGCCACCCAACAACGGCCAACAGCCCTGTGACCATAAAGATATTTAAGCCAAACAGAAACCAGACAATTTGACGGCTGGGATTAATCGGCGACAACCCCGAAAGAATGACATATGTAGCAAGGCCGCCAAACAGACCGCAAATACCAAAAAATACAGATAGGAAGCGCGTTAGGTCTGGGCGCGAGGCGACGCGCAAGAATCGGCGTTTAATAGCTACGATGAAGCTCGAACCTAACATTCGTTAACCCCTCTGCGCTCACTGCTCTTTTATCATCGCTTTCGCGCTTTTTTGGGCAGTCGCATGCTTCAAATTAACGATTATGTTGCAAAGCTGCAACAGTTATTGTCTGTCATCGGGCAAATCAAGCCGCGGGAAAGCCGGTTCAAGTGGTGCAATTTTGCATCGCTTTGACAAGCGACCGGCTTGTGCCAAAGCCGAAAAGCCACGTTCATTATCGGGAATACCTAATGCATCTAATAGTTTAGACGATCCGTTCGGGGCGACGGGTTGCAGCAATATAGCCCCCTGACGGACAATCTCTGCCGCCGTATAGAGGATTTGCGCCATCCGCTCAGGATTACTGCTCTTGAGCGACCATGGCTCTTGCGCCGCAAAGTAGCGGTTGGCTTCCGAAATAACGCCAAACACATGGTCAAGATAATCATGAATTGCGAGGCCAGCCATAGCCTCCTGCGCCTTCGCGAACATGCCATCTGCGCGCGATATCAACGCCATATCCTCGGGCGCAAGATCACCCTCAATATTGAGTTCGCCAGCAAGGTTTTTCACCACCATCGACAAGCTGCGTTGCGCCAGATTTCCAATATCATTGGCGAGGTCGGCATTGACGCGGTTCACTATGGCCTCATCGCTAAAACTACCATCCTTGCCGAATGGCACTTCGCGCATGAAGAAAAACCGTACCGCATCAGCGCCATACCGACCGACCAAAACTTGCGGATCCAAAACATTTCCGAGCGACTTCGACATTTTTTCGCCGCGCACCGTCAAAAAGCCATGCGCGAAAATTTGTTGTGGTAGAGCGAGCCCTGCCGACATCAAAAAAGCTGGCCAATAAACGCTGTGAAAGCGGGTTATATCCTTGCCGATGACGTGAACATTGGCCGGCCAATATTTCTGCCAGCCGTCGGCGGTCTCGTCGGGAAAGCCGATCGAGGTGATGTAATTAGTTAGGGCATCCATCCAGACATAGATGACATGCGCCGGATCGCCTGGGACTGGAATACCCCAATCAAAGCTCGTGCGCGAGATGGATAGGTCTTTTAAGCCCGACTTCACGAAAGAGATAATCTCGTTGCGCCGCGCCTCGGGCTGAATAAAGTCCGGATGGGTTTCAAAATGCGCCAACAGGGCTTCTTGGTATGCCGACAAACGGAAAAAGTAGCTCTCTTCTTCAACCCACTCCACAGGTGTGCCCGTGGGGGCGCGCTTTTCACCTGTCGCCTCATCCTCGGTCAATTCGGCTTCGGTGTAAAAAGCCTCATCGCGGACTGAATACCAACCCGCATAACTATCTTTATAGATATCGCCCTTGGCTTTGACCCGCGCCCATAATTCGGACACGGCGGCGTAATGGCGTTCTTCCGAGGTGCGAATAAAATCATTCGGGGTACATTCGAGCGTTGCCACCATGTCACGAAAAGCTGGCGTCAGCGCATCAGCCAACTCGCGCGCCGACTTGTTTTGCGCCCGCGCGGTTTGGAACATCTTTTGCCCGTGGTCATCGGTGCCCGTGCAAAACCAGACGTCATAGCCATCCAAGCGCTTAAAGCGAGCGATCACATCAGTTGCGATCGCCTCATAAGCATGGCCGATATGCGGCGCGCCGTTCGGATAGGAAATAGCGGTCGATATAAAATATGGTTTTTTAACTTCAGGCATGCGACGGATCCGCGGCGACAAGTGAATTTATAAGCGTCAAGCTCGACATAACAGCCTGCTTCTTATCAAGATTTAAAGCACTTGTCTCGCGGCCAATATGCTGAATTTTTTCCCAAATGTCGAAAATATCGGACACGGCGCCAGTCGCTATTAAACGATCAACAAATTCCTGCTCGCCAGTATAGAGCGGACTGTAATTGGAGGCGCCAGACGCATATTTATTGATCCGGATCAGCCAAGCACTCGCGAGCCCAATAAAGGCATCAAAGCGCATGATATCATCACGACTGGCGACGAAGTCAGAGAAGCTATGCAGCGCATCATACTCGCCAGCGCCGAGCGCAATCACCGCGTCGAGCATGGCTTTATAATGCTCAAACCCACCATGCTCGACCAAAAATAATGCCTCAGAGAGGCTCCCTTCGGCTAAAAAAGCGGCCGCAGCCAAACTGCGCTGATCTTGCGCGGCGCATAAATTCGGCAAAATTTGCATCATAGTCTCGCTGCTCAATTCGTTAAAATGCACCATGCGGCATCGCGATCGTAACGTATCCAGCAACCGGCCTTGATTATGATTAATAAGAATTAACAAACAATTAGATGGTGGTTCTTCAAGTAATTTAAGAAGAGCGTTGGCGGCATTACGGCTCATGTCATCGACAGCATCAATAATCGCCACACGCCAACGCGACCGCGCCGAACTATGGGCAAAGAAGTTCTTCAGCTGCCGAACTTGATCGACGTCAATTTGCTTCTGACCGTTTTCAAGATCGCGCGTCACTATTCGTAAATCGGGGTGCGCGCCTTGCGAAACAAGCCGGCCTTCAGCACTATCAAAGCCGGCTGCCAATGCCTGTCGATCCTGCGGCGGCCCATTGGTGAGCACTGCACGTGCGATCAACATGGCGAGGCTCATCTTACCGACTCCGTGGCGCCCATTAAAGACCCAACCATGGGCCAAGCGGTTTCCTTGGGCCGCGGCCAAAAAGCTATCGATCGCGTGATCTTGGCCGACGACGACACGGGTTTCTTGCGCAGATAAGGGGCTGATTTCTTCGCTCTCACTCATGGCCTGAAGGGTATAACTTTTCCCGTCAAAGGCCAAACCTATTGCAAACGGTTGCTTCGATTTCTTGCCAAACCCCGTCAAAAGACTGGGCCGCGTCGATCTTACAAATCCGCTCTGGATAGGCGGCGGCCAATTCTAAAAAACCAACGCGCAATTTACGGTGAAACGCATCGCCTTTATTCTCAAAGCGCGCTTCGCCGCCTCGGGTTGCGGCGCGCTTCAACCCCGCCTCGGCAGGCAAATCCAGCAATAATGTTAAGTCAGGCATAAGGCCGCCCACGGCAGATTGATGTAGCGCACGCACGTCCTCAATACCGACCTGACCTGCTAGCCCCTGATAGACCAAGGTCGAGTCGATAAATCGGTCGCATAGCACCCATTTGCCGGCCTCCAAGGCTGGTTCAATAACATGGTGCACATGCTCAACGCGCGCCGCTGTCATCATTAGTAATTCTGAGCGTGGTTGCCAGCGCCCTGGATCGCCGCGCACCAAAAGCGAGCGCAGGTCCTCACCTTGAGGCGTTCCCCCTGGCTCTCGAGTTTCGACAATTGAAATCGATCTCTGCTTTAAAAACCCAGCGAGGCGGGTCATCTGCGTGGTTTTTCCGCCGCCCTCGCCGCCTTCAAAACTAATAAAAATACCTCGGCTCATAAGACCTCACTGCCCAAATAACAAATGCGCGAAACTGGCAAAAGCCCGTCCGATCAAACCAGCCCGCTCAACGTCCCGCGCCGCCACCAAGTCAAAATCCTGCGATGCCATATTGGCCGCCGTCACCCGCAACGTTGCTAGTTTTTGCCCTTGCTGGATAGGAGCAAAAACCGGCTTGTCATATGTTACCGTGGCCGCCACTGAACGACGACCGACCCGAGGCAAAATCGCCTTGATTTGTTTTTGCGGCACCAATGCAATGCGCTGGTCGCTACCGTGCCAAACAGGAATATCGACCACCACTTCACCACCGTCATAAAGCACTTCACTGGCAAATGATCGGAGCGACCAATTCAGCATCGACCGCGCCTCGCTGGCGCGGTGGCGAGCATCGCGCAGGCCGTTGAGCACCATAATTATCCGCCGCCCATTAACCTCGGCCGAGCCGACAAGGCCATATCCAGACTCGCTGGTGTGCCCTGTCTTCAAGCCATCCGCTCCCATATTCGCAAACAAAAGCGGGTTGCGGTTGGACTGACTAATACCATTCCAAGTGAAAGATCGTTCGGCGAAAATAGGATAGTAGCCGCTATAATCGCGGATCAAGATCATCGCCAGCTTCGCCAAATCGCGCGCTGACATGCGGTGCTCGGGATGGGGCAAACCAGTCGAATTGGTAAAACTCGATTCCGTTAAACCCAATTCATGGGCGCGGCTGGTCATGGCAAGCGCAAAATTTTCTTCCGAGCCGCTCAAGCCCTCCGCCAACACAATACAGGCATCATTGCCCGACTGAATAATCACGCCGCGCAAGAGATCCTCCACGCGCACTTTACTGCGAGCATCCAAAAACATCGTCGAGCCACCCGATTTTGCTCCCCCCTCGCGCCAGGCTTTATCACTGACATAAAACTCATCGTCGAACGAAATGCGTCCATCCTTCAATGCTTCGAAAACCATCAAGACGGTCATCAACTTGCTCATGCTCGCGGGCGCCATCGGCGCATCGGCGTTTTTCTCAAATAATGTCACCCCCGTCTCCATATCAATGACGACGGCATACTCGGCATCGGTGGTCTGGGCAAAGCTTGGAGCACTAAGACCTAGGCAGGCGACAACGGCAAAAAGCCAACAAGATAGATGTTTCATAATACTCCTCGCTCCTTTACTAGGGCTTTGTAATGAAGGCATCGGCATATCCTGCCGCCTCGAGACGCGATACCAGCCCCTCCATCATGGTTCGAACATTGGCGCCGCCAATGACAACGCGATCAAGCGGCCGTCCATCGCGCTCGACAGCTATTACCTCACTGGGGCCCATGCTGCTCACTTGTGCGGCCAAAGTCTTGGCGCTCTCTAGTGAGGAAAACACGCCGAGTTGAACCGTGTAGAGCGATTTCGACGGCTGCGATTGGTTGGCGCCCGACACGGGACCACCATCGAGCGTTTGCGTCGCAACCTTCTCAATCGGGGCAGCCGAAACTTGCCTCTGATCTGAGGGCGTCACTGGCTTCGTCGTGATAAAAGTTTCTTCCTCAACACCAAATATCCGGCGTCCCGACTTATCGTAAAGCGGTGCCCGCCCAAGATACTCGACCCTCACGCGCGTCGTGCCTTTGTCAACAAATCCCAGCACCTCAGCGGCGCGACGCGACAGATCGATTTCACGATTTTTCTTAAACGGCCCACGATCATTAACGCGGACAATAATTGACCGATCATTTTCCAAATTAGTTACCCGCACGCGCACGGGCATCGGCAAAGTTGGATGTGCCGCCGTTAGCAGGTTCATATTGAAAATTTCGCCATTGGCCGTCCGACGACCATGAAATTTCGGGCCGTACCAAGAGGCGACGCCTGACGACACATAGGCCGTGTCTTCCTGCGGGTAATACCACTCACCTTCGATTTGATACGGCGTCCCGATTTTATAGATGCCGCCTGCTGAGGCGCGACGACCATCCGAGACTTCTTCACCGCTGCCGACAATCGGCACCGAGCCGCAAGCAGCAACGAAAAACACACCGATGAGAGCCAAGCCCGATAAGCCGCGTTTCATAAAATACCTCTATTAGGTTTTTTATAGGCAGATTCGGGAGCGTTTCGACACTTACAAGCGGTAAAAATAGCCGTAAAGCGGCTGTTATTCTGGCAGAGTTTCGCCTGAACCGCCCATTTCGGCTGGTATGTCGCTGAGCTTTGGCAAGCCATCGTGGATCGACAGAACGGATTCAGAATAAAACACATGCATCGATGGCTGATAATTGAAATCCTTAATTACGGCGGCATAAACATCAATCACCCCCATATGCGGATGATCGGTCATCAAATGGCCGCCACATTGGCCGCACCATTTGCGGTGGCTATTATCGGTCTTGGCATAAGTTTGAATATGCTCGGCGCCGCGCACAACCTTTACGGACTCGGGCTGCCACAACGAAAACGCATTCACGGGTCCGGCCGACCAATGCCGGCAGGAGTCGCAATGGCAATAACCCATGGCGCCCGGCGCTCCCGTAATTTCGAGCTCAACCGCCCCGCAAAAACAACTTCCGTGATGAATGTCAGACATACGACCCTCCTTGAATAAATATCAATACCCTCCGCCCCAAAGCGGTTGGTTTAAGTGTAATCTTGTCTTGCCATATGCTTCAACTCATAGGATCGGAATTTTCAGAAAAAACAATACCAAGGCGGGCCTGATACGGCTCG
>JAYODZ010000195.1:0-1991 GCA_038106515.1 Rhodobiaceae bacterium | reverse complement strand
GCAAAAAATCGGATTGTCTCAAAAATCAGCGACATGATAATGCCGATGGTCGTTAAAATAGCGACCGCCGAAGCGACCAGCATCAAGCGCATGGCAAAGGTTTCAACCTTCGTGCGCACGGTCGACCGCAATCCGATCAACCGAACCCCTAGGGAGAACCCGATAATAATGAGAAGCGCGGCAATGGCTTGAAAAATCTGATCCGCGCGCGTTTGTAGCAAAAGATAATAATTGGCCCCGTCACGCACGGCGTCGGCGACAAAATTGGCATTGAGATCACCCGCTGCAACCGCTTGGGCTTGCGCGAGGAGGATACCCAATTCACTCGGCGAGACATTCAGTGTCGTCAGGCGATCTTGCAGAAAGCCCGCCAACATCAAAGGCATTAAAAGCTGCCACAGACCCCATAAAATAAATGGCGGCACCCCAACATATAGTGCCAAGAGCGCTCCATGAAAGCGCGGCTGGGAGTGCAACTTCCCCGGCTGCCGCTGGGCAATCGCGCGGATGCGACGATGCCCGTAGAGGAAGGACAGAGCAGCAAGGCCAATCAGCGCGAAGAGGAAAAAGCTATGGGTCATCCTTCAATTCTATTCACAAAAAAGGGGGAGAAAGAATCTCCCCCTTTAGCAGATCACATTTCTAATTTTAGTAACGTCTTAACAACATTACGATAGGTGTCGCGATCTGCCTTCGGCAGCGGGATCAAACCCTTATCGACCAAATATCCCATATCGCCAAAAGCGTTCTCGCTGGTGAAGGCCGCCGCATATTCCTGAATACCAGGAACCGTGCCAATATGGGCGAGCTTGATGTAGAAATAAAGCGACCGCGAAATTTTATATTTTCCCGATGCAATGTTTTCGAATGTCGGCTCTAAACCGTCAACCACTGCGCCTTGAATTTTATCGGCATTTTGGTCGAGAAAGCTAAAGCCAAACACACCAAGGGCATCGGCATTGGCCGCTAATTTCTGCACCATCAAATTGTCGTTTTCCCCAGCATCAATCCACGCACCGTCTTCGCGTACCGTGCGAACCAGCTTTTTATAGGCTTTTTTGTCTTGTTTCTTAAGGTTCTTGATATAGGGGAAAGTTTTCGCACCGCCTTCCATGGCCAGTTCTTGGAACGCATCCCGTGTACCGGAGGTTGGAGGAGGACCAAGAATCTCGATCTTTTTATTTGGCAAGCTGGCATCGATATCGGACCATTTTTTGTAAGGGTTATCGACCAGTTGGCAGTAGTTCTCTTCGCAATTCTGGCCCGGCGCAGGAACTTTAGCTGCCGTCGCCAGATAAATCTGACGCAATGTTAAGCTGAGCGGCTTGGCTGCTTTAGAGTTGGCGATCACGATACCGTCAAAACCGATCACAACTTCCGCCATATCAATACCTTTTTCTTTACAGGCATCATATTCGCTTTTCTTAATGCGGCGCGAAGCATTGGTCACATCGGGGTGATCAAGGCCGATACCTGCACAAAACAGCTTCATACCGCCGCCAGACCCCGTCGACTCGATAACGGGTGTTTTAAAACTTGTCGTACGCCCGAAGTTTTCGGCCACAGCTGTAGCAAAGGGAAACACAGTTGATGAACCTACGATTTGGATTTGATCGCGCGCCTGTGCCATTGCCGGCAAAGCAAGCCCGACAACCAGCGTCAGGGCAAATTTTCTAAAAGTCATTGTCTTCTCCACCTGAGATTTGAACATGGCATTGATAGCCGAGTGCCTTACTCAATCATCTGCGCGTCAGCTATGTGACGGAAATATTACAGTTTTGTGACTTCCAAAATTTTTTTATAAATATATGTATTTATTATATAATTTCTTTAACAGATGGCTCACATAAACAGCCTATCGACTATTGCGGCGCAGAAGGGAAGGAAACAGTGACCTGAGTCGTCCCCCCCAAATCGCTGGTAATGGTTAGCCGCCCCTGATGCCAATTCACAATGTGCTTCACAATCGCCAACCCCAGCCCTGTGCCGCC
>JAYODZ010000045.1:0-13783 GCA_038106515.1 Rhodobiaceae bacterium | reverse complement strand
CAAAATGGCGCATATATTGCACTCACCCGACTGGACGAATGTGAAATTGCCGCTCCAGAATTCTCGGCTTTAGCTGAATCACATGCTAAACTGGTCTTGCTGACGGCATCGCGTGCGCTGGTTGATAGCTTGCTGATTGCAAGCCAAGAGCCAGTGTCGCAATATTTGTCAGATATGTGTGGCGTTGAGACGATCGGATAGTGCATGACGCAATCGATCACGGTAGCGAGTGGCAAAGGTGGAGTGGGCAAAACAAGCCTATCCATTAACATAGCGCTTGCCATGTGCCAGCTTGGCTCACGTGTTTGCCTGCTCGATACTGATTTTGGGTTGGCCAATGCCCATATTCTCTTGGGTATGGATCCGCGCGAAACCATCCAAGATGTGATTAGTGGCGGTCAAAGGCTCTCAGATATTCGACAAACCGGACCTTTGGGCTTACAATTTATCGCCGGGGGGTCAGGGCTCAATGACCTGCTCAATCTCGACGATAAGACGCGGTTTCAAATTATCCGCTCGACTGAGAGCTTGGCCGATGACACGGATGTCTTGATCATTGACGCCCCAGCAGGTGCGGCCGACAGCTCGCTCGCTTTTGTTGCCGCCGCTGATAAGCCGGTGGTCGTTTTGGTCGGAGAACCAACTAGTTTTATGGATGCCTATGCCTTAATCAAAGCGGCGCATCTCGAAGCTGGAGTTGATGCGGTTTCGATTGTCGTCAATATGGCCAATTCAGAGCAAGAAGCGCGCAGCCATTTCGACAAATTTCAAGCCATTGCAGCGCGCTTTCTCGACGTCAAATTATACTTTGCCGGCTATCTGCCCTACTCGCAAAGCATTCGAAATTCGATCGTCCAGCGCAAACCCATTATGGCGCAAAAATCCGATAGCCGCGAAGCCGTGGCATTTAAGAGGATTGCCGCCAATCTCATCAAAACGCCTGCAAATACAGTGCGTGGCATCGGATTTCTCGGGCATGTCCCGAAAAGCGAGGCATCGTGACTATGCGTATTCAATATGCCGAGCAAAGCCCCGATGTCGAAGTGCTGATTACAGATCACCTCGAACTGGTGAAACGCATCGCCTGGCATCTCTATGGGCGGGTGAGCGCCGCGGCGGAAATTGAGGACCTGATCCAGATCGGCTATTTTGGATTGATAACTGCGGCGCAGAAATACTCGCCGCAGGACGGCGCCTCTTTTGCCAGCTATGCCAGCTTGCGGATTCGCGGCGCTATGGTCGATCACCTGCGAAAAAATTCGAACCTCTGTCGCACCACTATTCAAATGCGGCAAAAAGCCAATCATATTGAAGAAAGCCTGACGCGAAAATTTCAACGCCCGCCGTCAGATGATGAGATGGCAGAAGCGATGCAGCTTTCCTCAGAAGAATGGCGCGAGTGGCAAAATGCCTTTGCGGCCAATCGCCATGAATCGCTCGATGATATTTATGACGATTATTCGGTCTGGTTTGCATCCGCGATGAAGTCGCCTGAAGATGATGTCTCAGACATAGACTTACGTAAATTACTGCGGGCCGCGCTCGAGACACTGCCCGAACGCGAAGCCCTCGTCATTCAGCTATTTTATGTCGAAGAGCTCAATATCTATGAGATAGCTGCAATCCTCGAGGTGACCACGGGCCGTGTGTCGCAAATAAAAAAGTCAGCCATTAAGCGTCTGCGCGATCACATCAGCGAAGCGCAAGACGGGACACTATAAATCATGGCCGCGCAAGAGTGGCACCCGACCTCGACCTTACACATGTCCGTACAGTCTGCGGAATTACATTTGCTCGGCTTCAAATCAACGGCGGAATTACATCTCACCTGCAGCTTAGTTAACATCGCGCGCGGCCATAGTGTGGTGCATATTCGCCCCCTCGCTGGTGACAGCATAGCGGCGACTGGAAAAGTAGATATCCCGGTCGATCGTCCCGTGATGCGGCTGGATGTTGAGATTGCCGCGCCAGCTTTCGCTCGCTTGCGCGACGGGCTTCACTTCACGCCACCGCGACCCGTGACCCTGATTGCCTTATTGGCCGAGCCGCTGATGGTAACAACCGCAGGTGATTTAATGATCGACCAAGCCGTAACGACTAAAATCGTCGATCTATCGTGGATTTTACCGCTACATTAAAGCCGTTAGCCAATTAAGCGGCGGATCATTTCCGCTTCGCTTTGCATGAGCCGTGATGACCCGTTAAACGCTTGTTGTGCGCCAACCATCATCGTCATCTCGTCAGTCAAATCGACATTAGATGTCTCCAGCGCTCCGGCCTGAAAATAACCGGCTTTACCGATCAAAGGCGTGCCCATGACCATCTCACCCGAACGCTGGGTCTCAGAATAGAAATTGCCGCCTTCCGATTTCAACCGTGCCTCATCCTCGAACAAAGCGAGGCCGAGGCGCGCGACCGTCAGTGTCGTCTGCGGGCCATAAGAGACGTTAATTTGACCATCGGTCTGGACACTTAATTCGCTCAAATTGCCGATCGTGCCGTCGGGGCGTTGGATAGCAAAAGGAATAATGATCGGCTCAAGGTCGCGATCAAGATAGGCGTGGCCTTCGCTGGACACCAATGCTCCGTCTTTCGTGATATTGATCGAGCCGTCGCGACTATAAAGCAAGTCGCCGCTTTCGACGTTGCGCAGCGTGAACATACCACTGCCGTTAATGGCTAAATCGAGCGCTGCGCCTGTGGTTCTGAAGCTACCTTGCTCATGGAAACGACGAATATCGACATGGCGCGCTCCGAGACCAAGATCGGATCCTTTCGGGGTTTCCATTGCGGTTGCATACATATCGGCAAACTCGGGACGGCTACGTTTGAACCCAATCGCATTCGCATTCGCGATATTATTGGATATTGTTGCGATATTTTTCATCGCCGCGTCGAGGCCGGTACGGATCACTGGTAGCATTACAAAAATCCTTTCATGTCGGGGTAAACCGTACAAAAAATGTGCCAAAGCCAACTTGTCTTGGAGAAATTTTTATCCCCCCTATCCGCCTTTACTTTCCCTTAACCCCTTTTTCTTAAAGTCTGGTTATGTCATAAAAGTAGGAGCAATCTCGTAAGTTCGAGAATTCCGAGGTAGGTAGTAGTATGAGTAAATCACCGTCAACGGCTTTGGTGCCGGTTAAAAAGACCCCGCCCGCGAAAACGCGCAAAAGCAATGTGGCGCAAATCGATCTCGTCGAACACGAGACCTATATTCGCGACCGCGCGCAAGTGCGGCAGTTTTTACCGGATATTCTGGGCAAGGTTTTAGCGCGGATTTGGATCGACAGCGCCTTCCACGAAGCTTTTTCGCGCGATCCGGAAGGCACCCTGGCGCAAAATGGTGTTCACTTGCCAGACACCATGTCGATCGAATTTCAAAAACCTCAGTCCGATCGACCACGGATTGTCGTTTATGAACAAGCCGAAGGATCAAAATTCAAATTGCGGGTGTTTTATCTGCAACTCATTATGATGGCGGGGCGCTAATGCGGCGGCTTGCCGTCGGCTTTAGCATTTTGATCGTTGCGGCGAGCCTGACCAGCTGGGCGCAAGCACAGACCGAGCGATCACCAATTGATTTGGCGTTTGACGGGGCCGTGGCCGCAGTTCGTGATAAAAACTACATCGCTGCCGTTTCAACATTTAGAGAACTGGCCGAACAGTCGCATTATGACGCCCAGTATAATCTAGCGCTGCTGCTCGATCGCGGCTTGGGCACGCCTGAGGATTTTAAAGAGGCCTTTAAATGGGGTCTGCTGGCCAAAATCGGCAAAATCAAGCGCGCCAGTAAGTTGGTATCTTCGATACAAGAAAAACTCTCTGAAGAGAGCCAAGTCGCCGTTTATGACGAAGTGCAGAGTTTTATCCGCGCCCGCGTTGATGCCGGCGACCGCGACGCCATCATGCAATATGCCTATTTCCAAGCCAGTATTCTGCCAGAACCAAACTACAATGAAGCCTATGTCTGGTATTCTATTGCTGCGGCGCTAGGCTTACCGCATAGTATCGGCAAACGCGAGGAAACACGTGAACTGGTGTTGCCCGAAGAGCTAGAGACGTTGCAAATACAAGCCAATGAGTTATTTGCTAAGTTGCCAAGACCGAAGACCGATACAGGATCGGAAAATGTACCGGAAGCGGTCGCACCAACTCCATCGTCTCTGGAGCAGACGCGGCCGGTAGTGGAGAATGATGCTTAACAGGTGCCAATCAGCAATATTGATTTCGTAGCGGAGGAAAATATGAAGGTTAAAATTCATTGGATCATTGATGGTATCGCCGAAATTGAGGCAGAGAGCGAAGCCGCAGCCGAAGCCCTGATCAATGAAAAGCTATCGGAAATTGTTACAGCCAACCCCGCTCTCACCGATATGTTGGGGGCGCGCGCCATTCAAGGCAAAGCCTATCTGCCGGGTAGCGGCGAAGACGAAGCCAGCGCGTGATGAAGGGTCATTTTAATATGAGACAGACTCCCGCCTTAACGATCGCCGGATTGATGCTGGTAAGTTTTATGTCCTCGTCCGTGCTCGCCGCAGGCAGCACCTATCAATCTGGCGCCGAGCAAGACCCCAAAAAGGCGCCACTCGAGGAATGCCGATTTAAAGAATTGGATCGCTCGCCAGAAGGCAATGTTTGTGTCTACAGCCGACAATCGGGTGGCCCCGAGGTGAGGATCACCATTGATCAACGCGTTAATTGCATTCAGACTTTTAAATGCAAGATCGTGAAATAAGCTATTTGCGGATCAGTCGAACCTTTTCCATCCATTCTTGCGCCGTCATGTAGTAATTGGCAGGCCATGTCACAGCCCGCGGTGCCGCGGTGCGCGAAAAGCCGGCTTGCGGCGCGCTATCGGCATCGCCAATCTCGGCCTGCTCTTGCGGCGCTTGTCGGCGGCGGCGATGACGCTGATCGGCCCCGATCGGATTTGTTCGTCCTGTTTCCATGTAAACTATAACGGCAAATCACGTCTTTTTTTTAACGTTAAGGCTTATTGGCACGGTTTTTGCTGGTACATTAGCGGGAAGAGACCGTTGCAATTCCTACCCTCTCAGAAGCGATATAACCTTCGGGTTAGATCGGTTCTCTTCCCACCCTTTCCTTTTTGCTTAAGTAAATTGTTTCTGCTTACGGCGTTCGACCGAAGAGCCAATACCGAGTGCCTCGCGATATTTGGTGACGGTGCGGCGGGCAATCGGTACGCCTTCGTCACCCAAAAGCGTAACCAGCTTGTCGTCGGATAAAGGCTTCGCGGCAGGTTCCTCATCGATCAAAGCTTTAATCCTTTGTTTCACCGCGCGCGACGACACACCCTCTTCTTCTGAAGATTGCCCGACGGCAGAGCTAAATAGGTTTTTCATTGGCCAAACTCCAAACGGTGTTTCGACCAGTTTATTAGCGACAATACGCGAAACCGTGCCTTCATTAAGTGCAACGCGGTCGGCAATTTCGCGAATTGTCATGGGCTTTAAATGATGAATACCGCGATCTAAAAAAGCCTGTTGTTCTCCAATAATTGCCTCGCTGACGCGTAGTAGCGACATGGCGCGGGTATATATTGTGCGCTGCAGCCAGCGAGCGGCTTGTCGATGTTGCGACAAATAACGCTGCAGCAGCTCGCCTTGATCCCGCCGCGCAAGGTCTTCCCACAGCCCCTCCCGCAGCTGGAGCGCAGGGAGCATGCTCTCATTGATCTCGGCATACCATTGCCCGCTACTGCGGCGTCTTATAATCACATCGGGCGGCGCCTGATCATTAGGCGCGGCAAGATAATCGCGCCCAGGATGTGGGTTCAAGCCTTGCAAAACCGCGACACTGCGCTTGATGTCGTTAAGGCTCAGTCCGGTTGCCTCTTCGATACGGCGTAAGGAACTGTTGTTCACCAAATTTAAATGTTGCAGAAAAATGTCGACTTGCGGATCGACCACCTCGATTTGCAAACGAAGACACTCGGCCAAGTTACGCGCCGCCAAGCCGCGGGGTTCACACGCCTGTAAGGCTCGACGCGCCGCTTGAATGAGCGCCAAATCGGCAGACAAATATTGTGCCAGCTCGTTATCGCTTTCGCGCAAATAGCCATCCTCATCGAGCCAATACACCAAATCAAACGCAACCTTACGAACCGTCGTGTCGCTTAACAGATCGCGAAGTTGCGTCTGCAGAGCTTCGGCTAGGGTCGTTTCAGCGGTTACAAAAGTCTCGAAACTCAGTTCCGATTGACCGCCGCTGTCTTGCAATAGCGTGAGATCGCGCTCTTCATGCGCGCGCTCGATATTATGCTCGTCTGACCATGCATCGCTATCTGCTAGATCGATCTCGCGCGAAGAATCTCCGACCCCCTCATCCGCACCAACCGTTTCGGGTGCCATCTCGGTTTCGCCATCGGCATAATCGAGCAACGGATTCTCATCTATTTTTTCTTGAATCAGCTCGCTCAACTCAAGCTGAGGAAGGCTCAGCACCCGCATGGCAAGTTGCATTTGCGGCGTCATCATCACGCTTTGCGATTGCTTCAGGCCGGTTTTTTGCGATATTTTCCGCATGATCCCCATAAATCCAACAGCGACAGCCTCGCAGAGGCTCCCGCCTGTCATGACATACAGATAATATGCCAATTTATAGGAATATAATTATTGTGTCGAAATAATCCAGCCGCCACCAAGCACGCGATCGAGATTTATATCATAAAAAACGCATGCTTGGCCCGGCGACACGCCGGCTTCGGCTTGCGTCAGTTGGACCCGCGCGCCGCCGGCAGCATCGAGTTGCAACCTTGCCGGCACGGGCTCTCCAGTAGAGCGGATCCGCGCCATAACCTCGGCCTCTTGCCCTTCCCCCAACCAGTTCACATCCGATAGCGTTAATTCATGGCGCAAAAGCGCTTCCCGTGGACCGACAATAACCTCGCGTTTGGCCGCATCAATGGCGACGACATAAAGCGGCTCTCCGGCGGCGATCCCAAGGCCGCGCCTTTGCCCGACAGTATAGTGCAATACACCTTGGTGGGTTGCCAGAACCTGCCCATCGAGATCGACAATATTTCCTGGCAAGCTTGTATCTGGCCGCAGTTTTTTGATCACCGTCGCATAGTCACCATTGGGCACAAAACAAATATCCTGACTGTCGGGCTTATGAGCGACCCGCAAGCCAATCGTTTCGGCGAAGGCTCTGATCTCATCTTTGCTAAAATGCGCCAGAGGAAAGCGCAGAAAATCGAGCTGCTCCTGCGTTGTCGAAAACAGAAAATATGACTGGTCGCGTGATAAATCATGCGGGCGATACATCTCCCAGCCGCTTGCGCCTTGGCGTGATCCAATATAATGGCCTGTCACCAGCGCCGTCGCGCCAAGCTCGCGCGCTGTCTCCAGGAGATCACGAAATTTGACAGTTTCATTGCAGCGGATACAGGGCACAGGAGTATGGCCAGCAAGATAGCTGTCGGCAAAATCATTGATCACACTGTCTTTAAACTTGCTTTCATAATCCAACACATAATGCGGGATGTCGAGCGACGCCGCGACTTGGCGTGCATCCATAATGTCTTGCCCAGCACAGCAGGCGCCTTTGCGCGCCAGCGCTTGGCCGTGATCGTAAAGCTGCAAGGTGATACCGATCGTTTCATAGCCGGCGCGGCGTACAAGCGCGGCTGCCACCGAGCTATCGACCCCACCCGACATCGCCACGACGACGCGTGTGGTCGCTGGATCGCCCGTCAACCCCAAGTCAATTTCTGGCAAATTTTCGAAATTCGATATCATGGCATGGCTATAGCAAATAATAGTGCCGTCGTATATGGCCGCGCCGAGCTCAGCCCACGGGCCGATCACGAAAACGTGATTTGCACGTGATCGCGTAATAAATTTTTATAGTGAAGACAGTTAAATTTAGTACGAGGAGCAATTTAATGAGAGTTTTACTTATTGAGGATGACAGTATTTTAAACGAAACCCTTACCGACCATCTCGAAGCCAACGGGTTTTCGGTCGAGGCCTGTTACGACGCCACAGATGGGTTGGAAATGCTGAGTTTGTATGATTTTCAGGTCGTTTTGCTCGATCTCGGGCTACCAGATATGAAGGGTGAGACCTGCTTGCGGAAAATCCGCGCTGACAAGCCAGATATGCCAGTGATCGTGCTCACCGGGCGGGACGATCAACAGAGTTGCCTCGATTTACTCGAAGCTGGCGCCGATGATTACATGACCAAACCCTTCAGCAGCGACGAGCTAATTGCCCGTATGCGCGCCAATATTCGCCGCGCCAATGGCCATAGCGATAACATCATCCGTAGCGGCAGCTTCGCGCTGGATCTTAAACGCCAGTTGGTACAGGTGGACGGCGTTGACCTCAATCTCACACGCAAAGAGTTTGAAATGTTACGCCTGATGGTGTTGCAAAAAGGCGGCGTGATCAGCAAAGAAGCCTTTCTCGACCACCTCTATGGCGGGATGGATGAGCCGGAAATCAAAATCATCGACGTCTTTATCTGCAAATTGCGGAAAAAACTCGAACACGCCATGGCGGGACAAAAACTCATCGAAACCGTTTGGGGGCGCGGTTATCGCGTCAAACTCCTGGAAGCGGCCTAAAGTGCCCCGTGGCATAGCATGCGGGGCTAGTCACGCCGCGCGCCACATGCTAACCAGCACGCTATGACTAAGTTTGATGCCAAAGCACAAGCCACAGATCGAGATTTTTTAATAGCGTTAGCCGCGCTTGCTGTCCGCGCCGGCGACGTCATCATGAATTATTATGGCCGCGAAATCATGGCCGAAACCAAGCCCGATGACTCGCCCGTGACCGCTGCCGATCGCGAGGCCGAAGCGGTGATCGCCGCTGGGCTAGAGCGTCTTGCACCTGGCATCCAAGTGATCGGTGAAGAAATGTGCGCCGAACAAATGCCATCAAAAATTGACGATTGTTTTTTTCTCGTCGACCCGCTGGATGGCACGCGGGAGTTTATCGAGGGCCGTGCCGATTTTACCGTCAATATTGGATTGATTTATAAAGGCGAGGCTTGCGCTGGGGTGATTTTTGCTCCCGCTCGCAGGGCTTTATATATTTCGGGCGACACCTCTGCCCATTATATCGAACCTCTGCCCAACACCGCTTTGGCATGGCAGGATTTCACAGCCATTAGGTGCCGCAGACCAGCGCCCGAAGGTCTGACCGTTGTTGCCTCGCGCTCGCATACGTCACCTGAGACGGAGGCTTATTTAGCAAAGCTCAAGGTCGGAAACTATATAGCGGCTGGCTCATCGCTGAAATTTTGCCTTCTAGCCGCTGGGAAAGCCGATCTTTATCCGCGCCATGGCCGCACCATGGAGTGGGATACCGCCGCCGGACACGCCATTTTAAAAAGCGCCGGCGGCATGGTGACAGATCTTCAGGGACAGGCACTTACATATGGCAAATTACACCGCGGACTTGATAACCCGCCATTTATCGCCACGGCTCGACAAATCGAGGAAATCACTGAATAGTAAACTTTAGTTTTGATCAGAAATGGGTAGACCATGAGTAAAAACAACTGGTTCGGCCGCAGCGTCATTTTTGCTGCTCTGCTGTCACTTCTGCCGCTATTTACCACGGATGTGGCCCGCGCCGAGAGCGAACGCCAAATTGAGAGCTTTACGGAGAGCAAACTCATCGTCGAAGGCGCCCGCTACTTGGGCACGTCGGCCGAAAATATGGCTGAAGTGGTTAGTCGCTTATTTTCAGAATATGGCCCACCTGATGCCGTGATCCGAGGCGAAGAGGTCAGCGCCGCCATCATGCTTGGCCTGCGTTATGGTCGTGGCGACCTTCTCTTTCCCTCCGGTGAAGTCCACCCAATTTACTGGCGCGGCCCGTCGGCTGGCATTGACACTGGCGGTAATGCCGCCAAAAGCTTTGCCCTGATTTATAATTTGAAAAACCCAGATGACTTGCATCGACGTTTTGTTGGGGTAGAAGGATCAGCCTTTTACCTCGGCGGCATATCGGTCAACTTTTTACAGCGAGATGAGACCATTGTTGCGCCGATGCGGGTTGGCGTCGGTGTGCGCTTGGGCGCCAATATTGGCTATGTAAAATTCAGCCCAACCAAAGGCTGGTTCCCGTTCTAAGAGGCTAGTTAATCCGCAATGCGGATTTGATTTCTCCGGTTTTTGGATTGACGATCCAAATCAATTCGGTGCGCTCGTTACCAAGTTCGAGCAGCACATCCTTGCCAGCTGGCGCCACACGCAACAGAGACAACCCGTCTGGCAGCTTCACGTCAATCACCTCGGGCAAGCTCACACCTAGCTCTTCTCGCTGTGTGCTTTCGGCCGTCGACAACGCCAGCCCCGTTCCCAACCGATCTATGATGGTGCTAATAACGACCCCCGTGCCGACCACGAGCACTAAGCCCAAAATCACCACCACAACCATTAAATGGCGGGTATAGGGCGCCAAGGGAGAAACTGCAATATTCTCCGCTTGCGGGTTTTGCGACGCCTCTTGCTCCTGTATATTCTTCGCCATGGCTGAGGACACCTTTCATATCATCGTTGCTCCCGAACAATCGGGTAGCCGTTTGGATCGCATATTGGCAGGGTCTTTGCAAGATATCAGCCGCGCCCGTCTGCAAGACTGGATCAAGCAGGGGCAGGTCAAATTATTCCGCCAGCAAGCAGAAATCAGTAATCTTTCGCCGTCAGCCACATTGCGGGAGGGCGATGAAGTTTTCGTCCAACGCCCGGCCAATCGCGAGACGCAGCTCATGGGCGAGCCGATATCCCTCGACATATTATTTGAAGATGAGCACGTCTTGGTGCTGAACAAACAAGCTGGCATGGTCGTCCATCCCAGCGCGGGTCATGATAGTGGCACGCTGGTTCATGCCCTAATCGCCCATTGCGGTGACAGCCTTGCTGGCATTGGCGGCGAGAAACGCCCCGGTATAGTGCACCGTCTCGATAAAGACACCAGCGGCGTTATGATCGTCGCCAAGCACGATGTCGCCCATCAAAGGCTCGGCGAACAATTCAAAGCCCATGGCCGCGATGGGCGGATGCAACGGATCTACCACGCTTTCGTCTGGGGCAACCCAATACCCGTCAGCGGTAGTGTCAACGCGGCCCTCGCACGCTCGCCTCATAATCGGCTTAAAATGGCGGTCTCAAAACACAAACAGGCGCGGCAGGCGATTACAAATTACCGCCGCCTTGCGCATGATGCCGCAGAGAAAATTAGTCTGGTCGAGTGCCGTCTCGAAACCGGCCGAACGCATCAAATTCGCGTTCACATGTCGCATTTAGGCTTTCCCGTGATCGCCGACACCGTTTACGGTCCCGGCATGCGAACCAAGATCGAAACACTGGCCCCAGACCTGCAAGCGGCGGTTGCGGCGCTATCGCGGCAGGCATTGCATGCCAAAGAACTTGGCTTCGAGCACCCCGAGAGCGGTGAAAGCATGCATTTTACGACGCCCTTACCCCACGATATGGCGGCTATTGCTAAGTTTTTGAGCTAGCCACCCTTTTTTTGCCATATTAGGCCCCCTATATAAGGGAAGAGGAGTTATGTTCATGTCGAACAACCGAAATCTTGTGCCAGCCCCCTCTCCCGAGGGAAGCCTCAACCGTTATCTGCAGGAGATACGGCAATTTCCTATTCTTGAAGCGCAAGAGGAATACGAACTGGCGAAAGACTATGCCGATACTGGCAATGTCGGTGCCGCGCATCGGCTGGTGACCAGCCATTTACGCTTGGTTGCCAAAATTGCCATGGGGTATCGCGGCTACGGCCTGCCGATCGGTGAAGTAATTTCTGAAGGCAATGTCGGGCTGATGCAAGCGGTACGGAAATTCGATCCCGAACGCGGCTTTCGCTTGGCCACTTATGCCATGTGGTGGATCCGCGCTTCGATCCAAGAATATATTTTGCGCTCATGGAGCCTCGTTAAAATTGGAACAACGGCGGCTCAAAAAAAGTTATTTTTCAATCTGCGTCGCCTGAAAGGCGAGATGCAGGCTATAGACAGCGGGCAAATGACCCCCGAACAGGTCGACAAAATTGCCGATACTCTCAATGTCAGCAGTGACGATGTCCGCATGATGGAAGGCCGGTTAGTTGGCTCCGATCAAAGTTTAAACACCCCCATGCGCGGTGACACCGAAGAGGGTGACGAGTGGCAGGACTGGCTGGTCGACGACAGCGCGACGCCTGAGGCAGTATTAGTCGACGAAGATGAACGCAGCCATCGCCGCGCCATGTTGCTCGAAGCCATGCGCGACTTAAATGAACGCGAACAAAAAATTCTCTATGCGCGCCGCCTCGCCGAGCCACCACAAACGCTAGAGGATTTAAGTGCCGAATTTAATATTTCTCGCGAGCGTGTGCGGCAAATCGAACAACGGGCGTTTGAAAAACTGAAAGCGGCGATGCAAAAATCAACGCCGCAAGAGATCGAGGCCACAGCTACAGCGATCGAGGATTAATCCTCAAACGGGTCTTGCATCAAAATCGTGTCGTCACGCTCGGGCGAGGTCGATAGCAGCGTAACAGGCGTTTTTATCAATTCTTCAATATAGCGCACGTACTGCACAGCATTTGCTGGCAAATCAGCCCAACTGCGAGCACCAAAGCTGGTTTCGTGCCAACCCGGGAGTGTCTCATAGATCGGCTCAACACGGGCTTGCTCGCGCGCCGTCGCCGGCAAATAATCGATCTCCTCGCCGTCCAATTTATAGCCAACGCAGATTTTAATTTCGTCAAAGCCATCCAAAACATCGAGTTTGGTCAGCGCAATACCATCGATACCGCCGGTGCGCGCCGTCTGGCGCACGAGCACCGCATCGAACCAACCGCAACGGCGCTTGCGCCCCGTCACAGTACCAAATTCATGACCGCGCTCGCCCAAGCGTTGCCCCACCTCATTGTCCTGCTCGGTCGGAAAAGGCCCTTCACCGACCCGCGTTGTATAGGCCTTAGTAATACCCAAAACATGCGTCAAAGCCGAAGGACCGATACCACTACCAACGGCAGCCTGACCCGCAATAGTGTTCGAACTCGTGACGAAGGGATAAGTGCCATGATCAATATCGAGCAGAGCCCCTTGCGCGCCCTCGAACAGAATGCGATCACCGCGACGGCGAGCGGCATCCAATAGACGCCATACAGGGGCGATATAGTCCGTCACTTTTGGCGCAATATCCTGCAACCGCGCGAGCAACTCGGCGCCGTCAAATTCTGGCAAGCTCAAACCGCGACGGATCGCATTATGGTGTTGCAATAGGTCGGTGATACGGGCTTGCAAGTTTTCTTGCTGTAGCAAATCGGCCATCCGAATGGCGCGACGCCCAACCTTGTCCTCATAGGCGGGGCCGATCCCGCGCTTGGTAGTACCAATTTTTGTGCCGCTATTGGTGCCTTCGCGGGCGGCGTCAAGCTCCTGATGGACTGGCAAAATCAGCACCGCATTCTCAGCGATTTTCAAATTCTCGGGTGATATTTCGACACCTTGTTCACGCAAGCGCTCAATTTCAGCCACCAAAGCCCACGGATCGACGACTACGCCATTGCCGATTACGGATAGCTTGCCGGGCCGCACAATGCCCGAGGGCAACAAACTCAATTTATAGGTAGTGCCATTGATGACCAATGTATGGCCCGCATTGTGGCCGCCTTGAAAGCGAACAACGATATCAGCGCGGATCGACAGCCAATCGACAATCTTTCCCTTACCCTCGTCGCCCCACTGCGAGCCAACTACGACAACATTGGCCATCAACCTTGTCCTCTCCTAGAAATAA
>JAYODZ010000044.1:0-13883 GCA_038106515.1 Rhodobiaceae bacterium | reverse complement strand
GTCTAACAGCAAGAGCTTGAGGCCATTTACGGTTACGCTGTAAAGGGCCCAAGCAGGTCTCGCGATTGCCATGATCATCCGCGGAGCGAGCTTGCGGAAGAACCAATCCGTGTTCAAAACTGTCGAGTCGATTTCCGGTGGGTATAGACCACGCACCATCAAGAATACAAAGGCCAAGATCGCAAAGGTTAGCAATTGTAACTCGCCTAGGATGTGTCCTGCTTCCCAGACATTGAAGGTGACTTCATAGGGGAGGATGCCATACAACGCATCGGGATAGACCCCAATGATGACGCTGAGGAGCGATGCGAGCCCCATCGCAACCAACATGTTGCGGGGGGCCTCCTTGACTTTGAAGCCGCGGTCATGCGCGAAGAAGGCAAAATATGGGATCTTGATGCCGCTATGCTCCAGCACACCTGCGGATGCGAAGATCATGACCATCCAGACCCAGAAGTAACCTTCCTTAATGGCGCTGGCGACGGTGAGCGTTTTTGTGACATAGCCGCTAAACAACGGGAAGCATGAGATCGAGACCGCGCCAACCAGGCAGAAAAGCGTCGTCAACGGCATTGACCGCCATAAGCCACCCAGCTCATTGGCTTTGGTGGTGCCGGTGCGTAATAGCACTGCGCCCATGGTCATGAATAATAGGCTTTTAAAGATGATATGGGCAAAGGCATGCGCGACCACGCCATTGAGGGCCAGCTCGGTTCCAATGCCAATGCCGATCACCATAAAGCCGATTTGGTTGTTTGACGAGAAGGCCAAAACGCGACGCAGATCATTTTCGATCACGGCGAAAAAGACGGGGAAGGCGATCATCACGGCGCCAATATAGACGAGCCATTCCAGCCCCAAGAAACATTGCGCCAGCACAAAGACGGCGAGTTTCGAGGTGAAAGCGCTGAGCATGACGGTGCCCGAAATACTGGCCTCGGGATAGGCGTCCTGCATCCAGCCATTCAAGAAGGGGAATGCGGCTTTGACGCCGAAGGCAATTAAAATCAAGAAACCTGGTAGCGTTGTGGCGTCAAGCGGCCCCACTGTTAGATTTTGACCTTGGCTGTAGAGCAGGGCTGCACCTGCCAACAAGACGACACCCGATGAGACTTGCGTGACCAGATAGCGCATGGCGGCGCCGAGGCTCCCTGGGCGGTTACCTTTCAAGATCAAGAATACCGATGTAAAGGCGGTAAGCTCCCAGAAGATAAATAGTGTTATGAAATCTCCGGCAAACAGTGCCGCGATGGCGGCGCCGGCATAAGCGAGCCCCGAAGATTCGGTGACGCGGCAATTGGCATTCATGCCAAAGATAACCCCCAAGGCGGCCATGATGTGAAATGCCAGAGCGAAAGGCTTGGTCAGCGCGTCGGCGCGGATCAGAGTGAGGTCTAGCCCCATTATGGTTGTCGTGAGGTGAACGCCGGGATCCAGTTGCCAAGCCTGCAGGCCCGAAAGCAAAATCAAGCCTAGCATGAAGATCTGGCGCGGCGTATGCGTGAGGAGCGGAACCAGAGCGGCGCCGAGTATCATGACCAAACCGGGTGGAATATTAGTCAGCATCATAATAATCCTTGTCACGCATAATGAATTCGCGCAGTAAAATGCCGCCGATCACCACGCTGATAAAAGCGATGAATCCGAACAGGCTATAGAAAAGAGGGAAGGCTTCGGCGTCGCTATAGCTATGCCGGTGGATAATAAACTCTGCCAGTGCCAATAGGATACTAAGCGCAAGAATGACGCGGCTTGCTTTGCGCCCCATTACGGCGAGTTCAGAATCTTTTTTACTCATGGCAGAACTCCGTCAAGTGCGGGAATATCAAACGAGGGAATGAAGTAATCGACATAGAAAAATAACGCCACCGACGCCAATGCCGTGACAGCAAGGGGTATCACCATCGCCATGGGCGCTTCGGCATAGCTGTCGTCACCGCTCTTGGCTTTGGCGAAAAAGCCACGCAAAACAGGCTGACCGAGATAATATAAACTCAGCAACGAAGATAGCATCAGAACAAAGACGACGGCGACAAGATCGGCGTCGAGCGCACCCAGCATCAGCATTAACTTGGTCCAGCTGCCGCCCAGCGGTGGAATGCCAATAATCGACAAGGCCCCCAGCGCAAAGCAGGTAAAGGTAATCGGCATGCGCCGTCCTAAGCCATCCATATCTTTGAGGTCGCTCAAATGATGTGCCACATAGATCGCGCCAGCGCAGAAGAACAAGGTGATTTTGCCGGCGGCGTGCATCAAGATGTGAACGGAAGCACCTTGCACGGCTAGTGGCGTTGCAATGGCGGCACCGAGCACAATGTAAGACAATTGGCTTATGGTCGAATAGGCAAGGCGCGCCTTCAGATTGGTTTTGCTCATGGCGACGAACGACCCAACCAAAATCGTAAAACAAGCCACCCAGATTAGCCAGGAGCTGGCCCCTGTTTGCAAAAGATAATCCGTGCCAAAGACATAGATCACGATTTTAACAATCGAGAACACTCCGGCTTTCACCACCGCAACGGCGTGCAACAGCGCACTCACAGGCGTAGGTGCTACCATGGCGGCAGGCAACCAACGGTGGATTGGCATTAAAGCGGCTTTGCCAATACCAAAGGCAAATAATCCAAGTAGCAGCGGGGCATAGCGCGGATCAAGATGCTCGGCCAAAAACCCGCCCAGCACAAAGCTCTGAGCGCCGGTTATGGTCCAAGTCGCGAAAATTGCCAGGAATAAAAAGGCGATCGAGGTTGAAACCAAAATGCCGAGATAAATGCGACCCGAGCGGATCGAGTCGGCATTGCCCTTATGGGTGACTAAGGGGTAGGTGGAGAAGGTCAGAATTTCATAAAAGATGAAAAGCGTGAACAGGCCATCGGCAAGTGCAATCCCCATTGCGGCATGAATGGCGATGGCGTAAAAAAAGAAAAAGCGCGTATGATTTTTCTCATGCGCGCCGCGCATATAGCCGACTGAGTAGAGGGTCGCAAGCGGCCATAGGCTGCCAGCCACCAACGCGAACAGGGCCCCCAGCGGCTCAGGCGAAAAACCGAGCGAAAGTGATGGGGTCAATTGCGCAACCACCAAAGTGGTGGTCATGCCATCTTGTACAGCGGTAAATAATTGAAACGCCAGCCAAGCCGTTACGAGCCCGGTAGCGACCGAAAAGCCGTCGCGTAAGTTTTCGTAATGGCCGAGCAGAAGCGTACCCGCAGCCGCCATTAGCGGCAGCGTCAAAAGACCAATAATCAGGCTGTCTAAATCCATTACTGAACTCCGCTAATAAGGGCACCGGCCGCTTGCGAGGCCGCGGCGACAATTGTTTCTGCCTGCACGCCGAAGTAAATTGTGGCTGCAACCAAAATCCAAGCGCCAAGCCATTGGGCTGGGCTTTCGCTGGCTTTCACAGCGCGCGCGGGGCGTTCGTGCATATAGAGCGCCTCGACGATCTTCCAAACATAAACCAAAGCCAAAGCCGAGCTGACCACGGTTAAACCAGCGACAATATAAGCGCCCGCATCAACTTGAGCGCTGATCAGATAGACCTTGGAGATGAAGCCGGCGGTCATCGGCACGCCGAGCAGTGCCAAGCCGCCAAATAGCAGTGCCGCGGAGGTCATCGGCGCTTGTCGGCCGATGCCACGAATGCTGGTCAGCGTGACCTTGCCAAGTTGTGCTGCCAGAGCGCCGATGGCGAGAAACAGCGCGCCTTTCATCAAAGCATGATTGAACAGATGGATCAGCGCTGCAGTGACACCGGCTTTAGTGCCAAGGCCGAGGCCAATGGCCATATAGCCGAGCTGGGCGATCGAGGATTGTGCGAAAATACGCTTCAAATCTGTCTCGACAATAGCTGCAATAGTGCCCGCGAAAGCGCCGACTAGGCCGAGACCTAATAGGACAACGGCAATGACATCGAGCATGCCAGGGAAGTCGACACCAAAGACCCCGAAAAGTAGCCGGATCAGCACATAGACCGAAACTTTGGTTGCCGTCGCTGCCATCAACGCCGAAACCGCAGAGGGTGCTGTTGAATAGGCTGGTACGAGCCAGAAGTGAAGCGGGAACAACGCCATTTTCAGGAATAAGCCGAGGGCGATAAAGCACAGTGCGGCAAAGCCTGTGTGCGTATCACCGATCATTGGCAAGCGCGCCGCCAGATCTGCAAGGTTCAAGGTGCCCGTGAGCATGTACAGCAAGCCAAGCCCGATAACATAGAAAGTCGCGCCCAGTGTTCCCATGATCAAGTAATTAAATGCGGCAGGTAGAGCCCGGCGATCGCGCCCTGCGCCCATGGCCACGAGCGCGTAGGCCGACAGAGATGAAATCTCAAGGAAAACAAAAATATTAAAGGCGTCGCCGGTTGCGACCTGCCCCATCATACCGGCAATGGTCAACAACCATGCCGTATAGAACAGGGATTGATCACGCGGATCAATTTCTTGTTCCACCAGTGACCGCGCAGCATAGGTCATGACCACAGCAATGCCGGAAATAACCGGCATGACATAGGCATTGGCGGCATCGATGACATAGACGATCCCAATCGGAGCGGGCCAGTTGCCGAGTTCATAGGTGATCGAAACGCCAAGCATGTGGACAATCGAGAACAAGTGAACCGATAAGAAGAATGACGCAGTCGTTGCCAGCATGGCGATTAGCCATGCGACATCGCGACGGCCCGATAGCACAGCTAATGGGGCCGACAAAAGCGGGATGATGATTTGCAATATCGGTGCATGTTCGATCATGACTGGTTCTCCGCTTGCATATCGGCATTTACAGCATCGATGATTTCATCTTCTTCGATTGTGTTGAAGGATTCGCGAATGCGGATAATGAGGGCATAGCCGACCGCGGTGGTGGCAACGCCTACCACAATTGCCGTCAGGATGAGAACATGCGGTAGCGGGTTGGAGTAGACAGTACTCGCATCACCCGTCAGAATTGGCGCCGTCCCGTCGACCAGCTTGCCCATCGAGATGTAAAGCATGAAGACGGAGGTTTGAAAAATATTCAGCCCAACCATTTTCTTAATCAAATTGCCGCGGGCGATTACCGTGTAAAACCCGACCATCATCAAAATGATGACCAAGACGTAGTTCCATTGCGTTAGAAGCAGATCAATATTCATGATTTTGCTCCTTTCGCCGCTGGTTTACGGGCGCGGCTCGTCTTCGGTTTGGCGGATGTCTCTGGGCTTTTGTCTTCTCCGTCAAAGTTCAAATAACGGACATGTTCGGCGCGCATCGCAAAGGCGAAGAACAGCCCGACCATTACCGAGGCAACGGTTAAACCGACGCCCAGCTCAATCAACAAAATACCGAGATGTTGACCCGCTACAGGGTCTCCCGAAAGAACATTGTAATCGAGATAATTGCCATCCAGAAACAGGCTAGCTACGCCCGTGCCGCCATAAATGAGGAGGCCTAGTGCGATGCATTGCAGATTTAGCTTAGCTGGCCAAACATGGCGGCCACGATTAATGCCAAAGACGATCGCGTTTAAAATAAAGCCGACGGCAAAAATAACACCGGCTTGAAAACCACCACCGGGTCCATAATCGCCATGGAACTGAACATAAAGCGCGTAGAGCATGATCGATGGGATCAAAACTTTCGAGACAACGCGTATGACGGGATCATCGTGCATGTTTTAACTCACTCGTTCTAATTTTTCTTTCGGGTCCAGCCCGTCAGAATCAGAAAGACCGCAATGGCCGCTGTAAAGATAACTGCTGTTTCGCCCAAAGTGTCGAAACCGCGATAGGAGGCTAAGACTGAGGTCACGATGTTTGGAACGCCGATTTCGCTACCGCTTTGTTCAATGTAATAGGGCGCAACATGGTTATGAATGGGCGCAGCGTCCGACCCATAATGCGGCATGTCGAGAACCGCGAGCAGCAACAATAAGCCAGCGCCCAAAGAAATGGTCAGCGCCATCGGCTCCACCGAGCGGGCTTTTTCTTCGCGCGGCACATAGCTTAAAGTGCCCAGAGCAAGCACCGTAGAAACACCAGCGCCTACGGCAGCTTCGGTAAAGGCCACGTCGACGGCATCGGCAATAACGAACCATGCCGCTGCCGAGAGCGAATAGGCGCCGGACAGAATAATGACCGCGAACAACCTATGCTGTTGAATAATTAAAATGCCGATAATGGCGAGCAAGCCCATCAGACAAGCATTGACGATGAATTCACTCATGATTTTGTCTCCGTCTTATCTTTGGGGCTGGCTTTGCGCGGTGCGCGCGTCAAAACAGGTTTTACGCCAGCTAGCCCAGCCGCCCGCGCGATGGCATGGGTTGCGGTTGGGCTGGTGAACACCAGTAAGGCGCCAATTAACACGACGCGAACCGCCACCGTCCAATCGGGGGAGAGTAACAACAGCCCAAATAAGACCAAGCCGGCGCCGCCAGTATCGACAATGCCAGCGCCATGCATACGTTGGTACACATCGCCAAGCCGCACGAGGCCGAGCGCACCGAGAATAATCGCCAGCGCTCCGAGGCCGAGTGAGATTACAGCCAGAATTTGAATGAGAAGGTCGAACAGATCCATATTAGTCCTCCTGCTCGTCAAATTTTGGCGCGTGTTCGCCGAGGCTGCCAAAGCGGAAAAACTTCAACACGGCGATCGTGCCGACGAAGTTGAGTAACGCATAGAGAATAGCAATATCGAGAAATTCTGGTCGCCCAGCCCAAAAGCCGTGCACGGCAATTGCCAACACAGCGACCGTGCCGATTGAGTTGACCGCCAATACGCGGTCGAATGCGGTCGGCCCCAGCATCGCCCGAATACAGGCCAAACCGACTGCAATGGCCAGCGCCACCAGAACAACTGAGAGAAGAGTGTGTTCGATCACGATGCGGCCTCCCCACCTTCGAGATATGTGACTTGCCTGTCCATGGTGCCTTCGAGACAGCCTTGCGCCAGATCAAATGTCAGCCCGTGCACCGTGATGGTCTTGCGATTGCCATTAACGGCGATCGAGACGGTACCAGGCGTGAGGGTGATAAAATTAGCATGGGTCACTAAACCAGCGCCGGTTTGTTGCGAGGTCTCGACAACAACCCGTGTCGGCGTCGCCGTGGCTGGATCCAGTATCACCTTAATCACTTCGAGGTTGGATTTCAGGATTTCGCCAATCAACCACACCGTGACCATTGGTAGACGGAGCAAAATCGACAGCGGCAAGCCCTCGTCGTCGAGGATGCCCATGCGCGCGGCGATCAGGGACGCCCCAAGAGCGCTGAGAAAACCAAGGGCCAGAAGAAGCGGGGTGTAATGCCCCGATAACAGTAACCACAATGCGTAAAGCAAAAGTGTCGAAACGGTTATAGCCCTCATCTGCCCCTCACTCAAAACTTGCCTCAGACAATACGCGACATGCGTTCAGATTATCTTGGTCTATTATTTACCAGAACTCAACTCGAAGAAGTGTCGGGTTTGTTCGCCACCCATGACAGGAACGCGTGTCCGCTCATCCATTTTTGAGATTTCTTCCCAATGCTTGGCAACATCTTCAGCGGTAGGGTTTTGCCCGAGATATTTGCCATGCGTTTCAACAATATAGGCAGTTGCGAACGACCCAGCACCAGCGCAAATGATGCGGCCTGTCGGCGCATCTTCGGAACACATGTAAATCACGGCTGGCGTAACGCTTTCTGGTGTCAGCATTTGTTCGGCTTCGGGCGGCATCAAATCGGCCGTCATCCGCGTCCAAGCGACAGGCGCCAAGGCGTTGGCGTGAATATTGTCTTTTTGGCCTTCGAGTTTCAGCGTGTTGATAAAACCAACGACGCCCAGCTTCGCGGCACCGTAGTTAGATTGGCCAAAATTACCATAAAGACCCGACGACGACGACGTAACCATGATCCGCCCATAGCCTTGCTCTTTCATAATTGGCCAAACCGCTTTGGTTGGTTTGACTGAACCCATCAGGTGAACCCCAACGACGAATTCGAAATCGCCGATTTCCATTTTGGTGAATCTTTTGTCGCGCAAAACGCCGGCATTATTGACCAGAATATCGATCCGGCCAAAAGCATCCATTGCTTGCTTGACCATATTGGCGACGCCAGCGTCATCGGTAACAGAAGAACCGTTGGCAATGGCTTCGCCGCCAGCGGCTTTAATCTCTTCAACCACTTTATTGGCGGCATCGGAAGAGCCACCCGAGCCGTCCAATGAACCGCCCAAATCGTTGACAACAACTTTGGCGCCGCGACGGGCAAATTCGAGAGCATGCGAGCGGCCCAAACCACCACCTGCACCCGTTACGATGGCTACTTTACCTGTGAAATCTAATGACATTTTGTCCTCCTGCGTTTGCGCAGATTTCTGCATAGGCAGGGGACTTGGTCAAGTCGAAGCGGCACGATTTACTGTTGGTAATTTGGCGTTCAGGCGATGTGTCGCAAGCTAGAATTGGCGATCAGCCCGCGCTTTTGTAGCTCTTGCGCAATTAGTGCGTAGGAGGAGCGGCGGGCTTCCGCATCGGGTGTAATGGTGACCAAGAAAAACTCATCAACATCGTTGGTTTTCTGCCGTTCGATCAAATGCTCGGCAACTTGGCTAGCGGTTCCCGAGAGACTACGGCTACGCACTTGATCGAGAATCAGTTGTTCCCGCGCATCATAAGAATAGGCCGCCGCCTCCTCGAGGGTTGGGAAAATGCCGCCTTGGCCTTGCAGGAAACGAACCGCCCAAAGATTGCGTGAAGCCGCATAATAAGAGGCTGCATCTTCGGTTTCCGCCGCCAGCACCGAGAGGGCAAAGCCGACAACCGGGCGGGTGCAATTTCGTGATGGCTTGAAATGCTGACGGTAGATGTTCATGGCGTGCTGTCCGTCCTCTCCGCCGATAAAATGCGCATAAACATAGGGCAGGCCAAATTGTGCAGCATAAATGGCGCTGTCGCCGCCAGAGCCTAGGACCCAGATTTGCGGCGCTGCGCTGCCGGTTGGTTGGGCGCGTAATGTGCGATAGGGGTGATCGTCGGGCCAGCCGCCTGCTTCGCCAGAGAGACCTTCAGCGTCATCGAGAAATTGTCGCAGCATTTCGAGCTGTTGCGGAAATACCTCCGGTGGCCATGCTTGAGGCCCAGCTTGCAAGGCGGCGCTCGTGCGGGCATCTCCCCCCGGAGCGCGCCCAATGCCCAAGTCAATGCGGCCGGGCGCAAGGGTCGCCAACATACGAAATTGTTCGGCAATTTTCATCGGGCTGTAGTGGCTGATCATGATCCCGCCCGAGCCAATTTTAATTTGCGACGTGCGTGCTGCTAAATGCGCCATCAAAATCTCGGGCGCGGCGCCCGCGAATGCCGAGGTGTTATGATGCTCGGCGACCCAAAAGCGATGATACCCCTGCGCCTCGCAAAATTGCGCCAGCGCGGCCGTTTCATGTATCGCCTCGGTCGGCGACATACCAGAAGTGATCGGCGATTGATCGAGAACATTAATGTGAAACCCAGCCATAGCCAAAGTTTATTCGCTCGCTGCAAAATGTCAAAAGGTGGCGATGGCAATTTCGTCGCAGGGCGAGAACGTGTCTTGTTTAGCAAAACGCTTTGACTAATCTCTGTCGATCGGCCTTACTGGGTCTATACCATTAGTATATTTACGGGAGCGTAGCAGATGTATGAAGAATTAAGACAAGTCTGGGCAGAAATGACAGGGCCCGACAGTCTCTTCGCGATTACCGAAACCGAAGTTCGGGGTGAAAAGCTTAAAACCTATGCTATGGCGCCGAATAGCTTACGGGATATTTGGATGCTGGCAGCGGGCTTCGCTGACCGCGATTATCTTGTCTATGAAGACGAGGTCTGGACTTATGCCGATGCGCATGCCGAGGCGGCAGCGATCGCCAACTGGACGCAAGCGCAAGGTATTCAAGCCGGCGATCGCGTAGCACTGGCGATGCGGAATTTTCCGGAATGGAGCCTTTGGTATTGGGCCATGGTTTCGATCGGCGTGACGGTCGTGGGTGTTAATGCGTGGTGGGTCTCGGATGAGCTCGACTACGGATTGCAAGACTCGGCGCCTAAATTATTGGTGGTGGACGAAGAGCGATTGGCTGTTTTTGAGCCGCTAAGGCAGAAATATGCCGACATCAAGCTTGTTGGCGTGCGTTTCTCGAAACCTGTTGCAGGCGTCGTGGCGCATAGCGATGTAAAGGCAACGGGAGGTGCCATGCCCGAGATCGCCGTCGATCCCGATAGCGATGCGTGCATTTTTTATACGTCGGGCACCACGGGCCGCCCGAAAGGCGCACAGCTCACCCAGCGCGGTTGCGTTTTGAATGTGATGAATATTGCTTTTATGAATCTGGTGGTGACGCGCGCCTTGGCGCGAAAAAATGGTACCGAGGATAGCCTGCCTGGACCTGGCGAGGGGCCAGTGACGGTGACGCTTGTAACGACGCCTTTGTTTCATGTGACGGCGAATAACTGTGTCATGCAACCGGCGACGCTGACGGGCGGCAAGGTCATCCATATGTATAAATGGGATGCCGGTGAAGCGCTCAAAATCATCGACAAACATAAAGTCACCGGTTTGAGCGGCGTGCCCGTGATGTCGCGCGAGATTATCGGCCACCCCGATTTCCATAAATATGACACTTCGAGCCTAACCGCTCTGGGCGGCGGTGGCGCACAATTGCAACCTGATCTCGTCGGTAAAATTGGCGAGGCGCTGAAAAACGGCAAGGCCGCAACTGGCTACGGCATGACCGAAACCTGCGGCATTATCTCGGCAGTGTCACAAGACTATTTCATTGATCGTCCCTTTAGTGCGGGGCCAGCCGTGCCGACGCTAGACGTCAAATGTATCGACGGCAACGGCAACGAGGTCGCACAAGGCGAAGTTGGCGAGCTTTGTGTCAAGGGGGGCAATGTCATTAAAGGCTACCTCAATCGTCCCGAAGCGACGGCTGAAACCATTCAAAATGGTTGGTTGCGGACAGGTGATATTGCACGCATTGACGAGGACGGGTTCATATATATTGTCGACCGCGCCAAAGATATGGTGCTACGCGGCGGTGAGAACGTCTATTGCGCCGAAGTCGAGTCGGCGATTTTCAAACACCCTGCCGTCGCCGAATGCACTGTCTTCGGCGTGCTCGATGATCGCCTCGGTGAAGAAGTGGGCGCCGCCGTTGTGGTAGCCCCGGGCGAAAGCGTCACAGCCGACGATCTGCGCGCCCATTGTGCTGGTCTGATCGCGAAGTTTAAAATTCCGCGTTATATTTGGTTGCGGTCTGAGCCGCTGCCGCGCAATGCCAGCGGTAAGTTCCTAAAACGCGAGCTACGTGACACGCTTGAAGTGACCGACGCTTCCTAGGAGCGTAGCGAGGGTAGGCTATCCCCTTTTAGGGCTTCGATCGCGGCGGCGAGTTCGCTGTAGCTGTCAATAATGGCATCGGCGCCAAGCTCCTCGAGAGAGACGCGGCGATAGCCGAAACTTACGCAGATACAGGCAACTTGCGCGGCGCGCGCACTTTCTGTGTCGGCTTCGCTGTCGCCGAGCATTATGGCGCGGGCGGCATCGACGCCGAGGCGCTCCAGCGCCGTGGTGATCGGGAGAGGGTCAGGTTTGCGCGCGGCGAGCGTATCGCCGCCGATCAAGAGGTCAAAAAATTGATGTAGATCGAGGCGAAACAAAAGTTTTGCAGCCAAGCTCTCGCGCTTATTGGTGATCACGGCGAGGCGCATGTTTTGCCTTTTGGCGTTTTCCAAGATTTCGCGAACGCCGTCAAAAACGCTGGTGAAATCGTCAATGTGTTGATCATAATAATCGACAAATTGCTCCGTGGCTTCGTCGAGCTGCGCGTCGCTGACGGAAAAGTCGTGAACCGCGAAACCGCGTTGTAGGATCGCCCGCGCGCCGCCACCGATCATATGGCGCACCCGATCTGTCGCGACGCTTGGGCACCCGTAGCGCTCGAGAATGACGTTCATGGTAGCATGCAGGTCGCTATGGGTATCGGCAAGTGTGCCGTCGAGATCGAATAAGAGGGCGCTAGGGTGCATACGGCATTCCATCTGAATCAAAGTTTCGCATAGTTGTAGCTTAGCTAGCCCTTGCGTGCTACACGGAATTCACTATGGCTTTGCAGCATCTGATCTTCGTTGTATTCATCTGTCTCGTCTGGGGGTTTACCTTCGTCGCTGGCAAAGCCAGCGTGGTTGAGTTGCCTCCGATTTTTTTCACGGGCTTACGGTTTTTATGTCTGTCGCTTGTTTTGGTGCCGTTTTTAAAACCAGTGCGTGGCTATATGCGGCACATTTTTCTGATTTCCTTATTGATGGGGTCGGTACATTTCTCGCTGTTTTACGGGGGAATGTCATTGGCCTCCAATGTCTCTGCTGTCGCCGTGGCGACGCAATTGGCGGTGCCCTTTAGTACAATCTTATCGATCTTTTTTCTGGGCGAGCATGTTGGCTGGCGCCGGTGGTTTGGGATTGGCATTTCCTTTTTTGGCGTGGTGGTGATCAGCTTTGATCCCGCGATCATTGACGAACGCTTGGGGCTTTTGATGGTCGTTGGCGCGGCGCTGGCGGGTTCTATCGGTATGGTGATTATGAAGCGCATTACCCATACGGGCGTGTTTCAGATGCAAGCTTGGGTTGCTTTTTTTAGTTGGCCACTTCTGTTTATCTTCTCTTTTATATTTGAGCAAAATCAAATGACCAGTTTGATGGGTGCCAGTTGGATGGCGATTGGCGGCATTTTTTATACTGCGCTGGGTGCTAGTCTGGTTGGCCATGCTGGCATGTATTATTTATTGCAACGCTATGACGTCTCGCTGGTTTCGCCATTGACGCTGTTGGCGCCTGTCTTTGGCATTAGTTTCGGTGTGTTACTGTGGGGTGACGAGCCGGGTATACGGTTTTGGCTCGGTTCGGTGCTGACCTTGTTTGGGGTTTTGGTGATTGCCTTGCGGCGTAAAGAAATGCCGGCTGTCAATACCAATTTATAAGGGGCGCGCGCCTTGCGGCCGCCGCCAAGATTAATAAAAATAACAGTTGAGGTGGTTTGATGGTGGAAATTCATAAAGTACCGTCGCCAAATTTTGGCCGACGCAGTGCTGGGCCGATCAATATGCTGGTGGTTCATTACACGGCCATGGCGAGTGCTGAAGCCGCTTTGGCGCGGCTCAGCGACCCCGCGGCCGAAGTGTCGTCGCATTACTTAATTGCGCAGACGGGAGAGATTTATCAACTCGTCGATGAAGCCGATCGAGCGTGGCATGCTGGGGTGGCGCAGTGGGGACGTTATACGGATGTTAATTCGCGCTCCATAGGTATCGAGCTCGACAATATGGGTATTGATGACCACGGAGCATTTATTCCTTATCCCGATATTCAAATGCAGGCTCTCGGTGATCTCATGCGCGATATTCTGGCGCGGCACACTATCCCGGCCCGCAATATTGTTGGGCATTCGGACGTCGCGCCGTTGCGCAAGCAAGATCCCGGCGATGAGTTTCCCTGGCATCATTTTGCCGAAGCCGGGATCGGCGCTTGGCCCAATGCGGTCGATGCCGTCCCGACCGCCGATGTTGTGAGCGGCGATCGCGGACCTTTGGTTCGGCGCTTTCAGCAGAGCCTCCGCCGCTATGGTTACGGTTTGCAGGTCGATGGTCAGTTCGGGCCGGAGACCCGCGCCGTGGTCATCGCGTTTCAACGCCATTTTCGAGCTACCAAAGTCGACGGCGTCGGCGATGGCGAAACGCAAGCCATTTTAAAAGCCCTGTTGCGCGACGCTTGACCTCGAGGCCGTGACGGCCTAGGACGAAAAGGTCAGAGGGTCAGGCGATCGCGCTTCTTCGGAGGTGAGGAAAGTCCGGGCTCCACGGAAATACGGCGCCGGATAACGTCCGGCCG
>JAYODZ010000194.1:0-2035 GCA_038106515.1 Rhodobiaceae bacterium | reverse complement strand
GTGTTAACCAAAACCCTAACGGTAGAATGGGATTGTAACTGGAAAGCCTCGGTTGACGCTTTTAATGAGAGTTATCATGTGCAGGGAACGCATCCGCAACTGCTCTATTATCTCGATGATCTCGATATTCAAATCGACTGCTATGATAAGCATAACCGCTATCTGATCGCCTTTGGCGTACTCAGCCCGCGCGTGCTTGCACCTGGTGAGATCCCGCCGCCCATCAAACATGTGATGAAAGGCGCCGGCATGGATCCGGCCGACTATGAGGGCTCGGTGCATGATATTCGCCTTGATGTTCAGAAACACAAACGCGCCAATGGGCCGGCACAAGGTAAAGACTATAGCGATTTAAACGACGATCAACTAACCGACGATTATCACTATATGATCTTCCCGAATATTACGATGAATGTGCATGCCGATGACATGATGATGTTTAGGCAAAGGCCGCATCCGGACGATCCCAATAAAATGTATTTCGACTATTATTTTTATGAATTACCCGATAATGAATTCGACCCCGAAACCTATCGGAGGCCAGTGCATAAAAATTACAAAAATGGCGAAATCTCCCTCGGACTGGTGATCAACCAAGACGCTTATAACCTGCCCTTCGTGCAGGCGGGAATGAATAGCTCGGCCTTTGAAGGCTTATGGATTGGTGATCAAGAACTCCGCATTCGCCATTTCCATGAGACGATTGAGGCCTATATCAAGGGCAAAATCGGCAAGCCGCAACGGCGCCGCCAAATGCAAGCAAAACCTAAAGCGCCGACGAAGAAACGCCGTTAGTCGTTGAGACCGAAGATCGAGACAGCTGCGACATTCCGGTTCGGAATGCCACCCAGATTGTGCGCCAAACCAAATTTCGGGTTTTTCAACTGACGATCGGCGGCACGACCCAATAGCTGCAAATATATCTCATAGGTCATCCGCAATCCAGACGCCCCGATCGGATGTCCGAAACATTTCAGACCGCCATCGATCTGGCAGGGGATATCACCTGCTGCATCGAATCGTCCATCCAAAATATCGTGTACGGCGCGGCCATCGTCCGACAACCAAAGGTCTTCCATCAACACCAATTCGGTAATCGAGAAACAATCATGCACTTCCGTCATGCTAATATCTTTGCGTGGATCGGAAATACCGGCTTCGGCATAAGCGCGTTGCGACGCCCGACGCGTCGTGATTGTACTCGCGCCATCCCAAGATTGATGCCCCATTTCAACACCATTTGACGGCGCCAACTGCATCGCCTTGACGGTAACATAATTATCGCCGACCAGCGATTTGGCTATTTCGGGACGCGCTACAATCGCGCAAGCGGCACCGTCCGACACGCCGCAACAATCAAAAACGCCCAGCGGATAAGCAATTGTCGGAGCGTCCAGAATTTGTTCAATGGTAAGGCGCGACTGCAAATGCGCCTTCGGATTGATGGCGCCATTTTCATGACTCTTCCAAGAAATATGCGCCATAGCGCGTTTCAATTCAGACATTTCGAGCTGATATTTCGCGGCATAAGCGGCGCCCAATTGCGCAAAAGCGCCCGGCGCAGTGAAGCCTGGCTGATACAAATCCTCAAATGTTCCTTTGGTCCGCTCAGGTAGGCCTGAAAAACCTGTATCTTTGAGTTTTTCAGTCCCCATGGCCAAAGCAATATCGCAAGCTCCAGCGGCCACCGCATAGACGGCGCCGCGTAAGGCCTCCGTTCCGGTGGCACAGAGGTTTTCCACCCGCGTTACCGGAATATTCGGAAGGCGCAAATATTGCGATAAGGGATAGGCTGATTTGCCAACATTTTGTTCGTCGAAGAAGACGCCAAACCAACCGGCTTCGATTTGATTTTTCTCGATCCCAGCATCGGCAATCGCTTCTTCAAAGGCCTCGGTCACCAGATCTTCTGGCCGCGCGTCCCAGCGCTCGCCGAACTTGCTACAGCCCATGCCAATAATAGCGACTTTATCTTTGATTCCATCTGCCATTTAATCTCTCCGTTTCGGAATTGCTTTCCAGAAATATCGATGAA
>JAYODZ010000193.1:0-2040 GCA_038106515.1 Rhodobiaceae bacterium | reverse complement strand
AGGAAATAATCATGGGTAAGGCATCTACAGCTCGTCGTTTGGCGGATAATGAGGCGCAGGCCGTGGGTCGTATGATCCGCACCAGCCCGCAAAAATTGAATTTGGTCGCGCAATTGATCCGCGGCAAAAAAGCCGAGCGTGCGCTCGCCGACTTGACTTTCTCGCGTCGTCGCGTAGCCGGTCAGGTCAAGAAAGTTTTGGAAAGCGCCATCGCGAATGCAGAAAACAACCATGACCTGGATGTTGATAGCTTGGTCGTGAGCGAAGCTTTTGTTGGTAAAAATCTGGTCATGAAGCGTTTCCGTCCCCGTGCCAAAGGGCGTGCGGCGCGGATCGTGAAACCGTTCAGCCAACTGACGATCATTGTTCGTGAAGTCGAGGAGAAAGCGTAATGGGACAAAAGGTTAATCCGATTGGTATGCGCCTCGGCGTCAACCGCACCTGGGAATCGCGCTGGTATGCGCGCAAAGGTGAATATGCGTCGCTTTTGCACGAAGACCTCAAAATTCGTGACATGCTGATGCAGCGTTTGAAACAGGCTGGTATTTCACGGGTCGTGATCGAGCGTCCTCATAAAAAATGTTTGGTGACGATCCATGCTGCTCGCCCAGGCGTGATCATTGGTAAAAAAGGCGCCGATATTGAGAAGTTGCGCCGCGATATTGGTAAATATACCCAGAGTGAAGTGGCATTGAATATTGTCGAAGTTCGCAAGCCCGAAATCGATGCGCAGTTGGTTGCTGAAAGTGTGGCGCAGCAGCTCGAGCGCCGCGTCGGCTTCCGTCGCGCCATGAAACGTGCCGTGCAATCAGCCATGCGTCTCGGTGCCGGTGGCATACGGATCAATTGCGCTGGCCGTCTTGGCGGTGCCGAGATCGCGCGCACCGAGTGGTATCGTGAGGGGCGCGTGCCGCTTCACACGTTACGCGCTGATATTGATTATGGCGTCTCAGAAGCTATGACCGCTTATGGTATTTGCGGCGTCAAAATTTGGATTTTTAAAGGCGAGATTATGGAGCATGACCCGATGGCACGTGACCGTCGCGAGAGTGACTCCGGTTCGGGCGGTCGTCCGGCTCGTCCAGCGGCAGGGAATTAAGTCTCATGTTACAGCCTAAACGTACAAAATTCCGCAAAGCCCATAAGGGCCGCATCCACGGTAATGCCAAGGGCGGCACGACGCTGACTTTCGGCTCGTTCGGTTTGAAAGCGACAACGCCGGAGCGCGTGACAGCGCGCCAAATTGAGGCGGCTCGTCGTGTGATTACGCGGCACATGAAACGTGCGGGTCGGGTTTGGATCCGCATTTTCCCAGACGTTCCGGTTTCGAAGAAACCAACCGAGGTACGGATGGGTAAAGGTAAAGGCTCACCCGAATATTGGGCCTGCCGCGTTAAACCAGGTCGCATCATGTTTGAAGTCGATGGTGTGCCAGCCGATGTAGCGCATCAAGCTCTGAGCTTGGCGGCAGCAAAACTTCCTGTGCAGACGCGCATCGTGTCTCGCCCAGGTGAGCAAGCGTAAGGAGAGTGGTAATGGATTTGACAGAATTAAAAGCCATGACCCCAGATCAGCGTTCGGATGAATTGCTGAAGCTGAAAAAAGAACAGCTCAATCTGCGTTTTCAGCGTGCCTCGGGCCAACTCGAAAACACGGGTCGCATTAAGACGGTTCGCCGCCTGATTGCACAAATCAAAACCTTGCAACGCCAAGTGGCGCAGCAGGGCTAAGCGGAGAGAAGAAATGCCAAAACGTATTCTGCAGGGAACTGTCGTGAGCGATAAGGGCGACAAAACCGTTGTCGTGAATGTCGAGCGCCGCTTTACAGATCCGGTGATGAAAAAGACAGTTCGTAGCACCAAGCGCTACCACGCGCATGATGAAGCGAACAAATATAAAATTGGTGACACGGTCTCGATCGAGGAATGTCGTCCTTTGTCCAAGTTAAAAACTTGGGTCGTTGTTGAACAATAGGGCTCTTTAGGGCGTTAAATAAAGGAACTTAGTCATGATACAAATGCAGACTAATCTGGATGTAGC
>JAYODZ010000192.1:0-2048 GCA_038106515.1 Rhodobiaceae bacterium | reverse complement strand
ACAAGCATTCAACTAACAGTACCTTCCAAGCGTGAACTTAAGCCTCGCATCGTCGTTGTCGGCGTTGGCGGAGCTGGGGGAAATGCGGTCAATAATATGATCGCGGCAGGCCTCGATGGCGCCGAATTTGTCGTCGCGAATACCGACGCGCAAGCTTTGACGCTGAGCAAGGCCGATCGCCGTATTCAAATGGGTACCAAGCTGACTGAAGGGCTTGGTGCGGGATCCGATCCTGAAATTGGTCGCGGTGCGGCCGAAGAAGCCCTAGGCGATGTTATTGATATTTTACAAGGCGCCCATATGGCCTTTATCACCGCTGGTATGGGCGGCGGTACGGGAACGGGCGCGGCGCCTGTGATCGCTCGCGCAGCCCGCGAAAATGGCGTTCTGACAGTCGGTGTCGTGACCAAGCCTTTCGAGTTTGAGGGCTCGCGGCGGATGGCGCATGCTGAGGCTGGAATTGAGGCTTTGGCTCGCGAAGTCGATACGCTCATCATAATTCCAAACCAAAATCTGTTCCGCATTGCCAATGCGCAAACAACCTTCGGTGAAGCCTTTGCTTTGGCCGACGAGGTGTTGCACTCGGGCGTTGCTGGGATCACCGATCTGATGGTGCGCCCAGGCCTGATGAACCTGGACTTTGCCGATGTTCGTACAGTGATGAACGAAATGGGTAAGGCCATGATGGGAACTGGCGAGGCAACAGGCGATAATCGTGCGATTGATGCTGCGGAGGCTGCGATTTCTAACCCGCTGCTGGAAGATGTCTCGATGAACGGCGCGCGCGGTATTTTGGTCAATATTACGGGCGGGCAAGACATGACGCTTTATGATGTTGAATCGGTCGCCAACCGTATACGCCAAGAAGTTGCAAAAGACGCCAATATCAAAATCGGCTCGTCTCTTGACGATAACCTTAATGGTCGAATTCGTGTTTCGGTCTTTGCCACCGGTATGGACGTTGTTGAAGCTGAGCTTGCCGATGATTTTGATCAAAACGACGGCAAAATTGTTAGCCTCGAGCGCGATATTCGAATTGTCGAAACGCAAGACGAGGAGCAAGCGGAACCTGAAGTGGCACCTGAGCGTGTGAAAGAAGCCTCGAGCCTGCCAGCCTTTATGACCGAACGGCCGGCGACCCCACCACGGCGCGAAATGCCAGAGCGGTCGAAAAGCTTCATCGAGCGGGTTTTTGGCGCTCGTAAAAAAGAGGAGGCGGCTGCGCCGTCGGCACCAGCCGTAACGACCGCTGCCGAAACAGAAATCGCGGCAGAAAATCAGGAGATTGAGACCGCTGAAGGTGGTTTTCCGGTCCCAGTTCGGGTCGAAAAGGCCGAGCCGACCGCAAAACCTGTTCCTGAAGTTCCGGCAGTGGCCAACATTGACCCGGTCAGCGTGCCACGTGAAAGCAAGGAAAAACTGCTACCGCTGGACGATGATGACATTGGGTTGCCTGAAAAACCAAGCCGTTTGCGCAGTGGCGGTGAGATGGTAGCGTCGGCCAAGCCAGCGGCCAGTGAACAGGCTAGTGCGCCGCGCCCTGCGGCGCCAGCTATGGCTCCGGTATCGGCTGTCGCGACGACAAGTCATCAGCCCGCTATTCAGACAACCATGCAGACGCCAACCATGACGGCGTCTGGTTTCGACGGAGATCAGTTGGATATTCCCACCTTTCTTCGCCGTTAAAAATACTTGAATGCTCATAAGTGGCTGGATTTACTTGGTTTATTCCAAGGGAGTCCAGCCTATTTTTTGTTACAAAACGCAACAAAGCGTTATTTGAATAGCCGTACCCTCTTTAGTAGAACAAGATCACGAGAGGTAAACGGACGCAATGACACCACCACCTGCAACAATTTCGCAAATTCAGGAACGCTTTAAGGCGATGCCTTTGCCTGCGTCTGTTGCTGATGGTTTCAGCCGCCCGCAAACGACCTTGGCTTCGGCTATTTCTTTCAGCGGTATCGGATTGCATTCTGGAACCGAAGTTAATGTGACGCTGAAGCCTGCTGGCGCCGATATCGGCGTATTGTTTATCCGTACTGATG
>JAYODZ010000043.1:708-14106 GCA_038106515.1 Rhodobiaceae bacterium | reverse complement strand
AGCTGGATCCGGTTGCTGCCGCGAGCGACTTCATCGTCAATTAGGGCTACAATATCCTCATCAAAGACGTGTTTTTTCTTATCGGCCAGATCCTTAAAGCGACCAAAAGCGACTTGCATTTGATTGTCCGAAATCTCATAGCCCAGAGCTTTGATTTTTTCTTTGAAAGCATGGCGTCCAGAATGTTTACCCATCACCAGAGCACTTTTCGACAGACCAACGCTTTCCGGCGTCATGATCTCGTAGGTTTGGTTATGCTTCAACATCCCGTCTTGGTGAATACCGCTCTCATGGGCAAAAGCATTTTGTCCGACAATCGCCTTGTTGTATTGCACGGGGAAAGCGGTCACTGAAGAGACCAGCCGCGATGCCCGCGTTAAATCGGAGGTTTTAATGCTCGTCCATTGCGGCATCAAATCGCCACGCACATTCAAGGCCATAACAATTTCTTCGAGGGCGGCATTGCCTGCCCGCTCACCTAAGCCATTAATGGTGCATTCGATCTGCCGCGCCCCCGCCTGCACCCCTGCCAGAGAATTAGCGACCGCCAAACCCAAATCATTGTGACAATGGGTCGACAAGACCACCTTATCAATATTGGGCACACGATCGCGCAACATGGTAATAATCTCGAAATATTCCTGCGGCATGGTGTAACCAACTGTGTCGGGAATATTGATCACCGTGGCACCAGCCTTGATTGCCGTTTCGACCGTCAAACACAGAAAATCACGATCGGTTCGCGTTGCGTCCTCCGGTGACCACTCGACATTATCAACATAGTTACGGGCGTGGTTGACCGAAAAGCTGATCGCTTCCAACACCTGCTCTGGCGACATTTGCAACTTGTGCTTCATATGCACCGGACTGGTCGAAATAAAAGTATGAATACGGCCATTTTTTGCCGCTCTCACGGCCTCGGCGGCACGATCCAAATCCTTCTCATTAGCACGGCACAGCCCACAAACTTGAGCGTTTTGAACCAGTTTGGCGACCTCGGCTACAGATTCAAAGTCGCCATTGGACGCAGCTGGAAAACCAGCTTCGATAATATCGACGCCCATTTGATCCAGCAATTCTGCAATCTGTAATTTTTCCTCCAACGTCATGGAGGCGCCAGGTGACTGCTCACCGTCGCGTAAGGTCGTATCGAAAATATAAACGCGATCGCTATCGGATCCGGTTTTTACGATGTCATGTGTCATTTTTTTATCCTTCTACGGGCTTGGCTTGCAGCCGCCCAAAATCTCTCTTTGTATCCTTGCTTAAAAATCCCCCTGAGAAAGTGCCATTGTGTCATGCGCCACAAGTCTCAGGGGCATCTAAGGAGAAGCAGGTTAGAAAGAGCGAGGTTCGGATAGTCGAGCGAACACGCAGCAACACCGACGATCGCAATCGTCGCATTTGACTGATAGTGTTTGGCTCTACTCACGCGAAACTCCGCAGAAGTTAAGGGTTTATAAACACTATGTTTATCCAAGCTCACAGCTAAAGGCAAGCAAGTTTTAGGCCGTTTTTCCCAGCAAAGCCGAAGATTGCTCTTGGACTTCGGCGATCAAAAAATCGATCAAATGCCGGGTTTTTGGCGACTTCGCCATATCCGACCGCACCAACAGCCATATTTCAAGTGCGCCCACCGCACTCGGCGGCAGAACCATGCGTAAATCGGGATAGCTGCCTGCCAAAATCAGCGGCAAAGCGGTTACCCCTAAGCCGGCTGAGGCGGCGGCAGCGCGCGCTTGCGCACTGGCGGAGCGCGCCACGACCTCGCCCGAGCGCTCAACTCGCGAGAGCCACCACACAGGACCTAACGGGACCTCATTTTCCAAAAACCCTATGATTTTATGATGTTTAAGGTCGGACGGCGTCATCGCTAGCTCATGCGCATCCAAATAAGCCGTTGAGGCGAACATGCCATAGGCCATATCGCCGAGTTTACGAACCATCATATCGCCCTGCGTCGGACGCGCCAGGCGTAACGCCAGATCAACATCTCGCAAATGATTTAGCACCCGCGGTGACGAACCAGGACCGGCGAGATGATTATCGGTCACAATATCGATTTGCACTTGTGGCGCTTGCGCGTGCAGACGGTGGAGCGCTGGTGCTAAGAGGCTGGTCGCAAGGACCTCGCTAATACCAAGGCGCACGACCCCTTTTTCATCGCTTTTTCCCGACTGAAAGTCGCGTAAAACCGAGGTCAAACGCTGGTCAACTGGATCTAAAGCCTGCAACAAGCGGGCGCCATCGCTGGTCAGCGCGTAGCCGCTCCGCAAGCGGTCGAATAATCTAACATCCAGGGCTTCTTCGAGATGCCCGATCCGCCGCAAAACCGTTGTCGTATTGACGTGCAAGGCGCGCGCCGCAGCCGATAAGCTTCCCGCTGCTACAACAGCGAGAAAAAACCGATAATCATCCCAATCGGTCTGGCGGTTACTCCGCTCGGTTTGTCGCTTTTGACCCATAATACGCGTCGACGTCCTTGAGTATTGCCTTTTTGCAAAACTGTATTGCGTTTGTAGAAAACCAAAAAAAATCGCGGCTTTCAAGGAGAAAGCCGCGACTTTAATGCAAATCAGAAGCGAGGTCGCCCTCGCCGTCTTTAGTTTTTACTCTGATCAACCAACCGATTGGCGGTAATCCAAGGCATCATACCGCGAAGCTCTTTGCCAACTTTTTCAATCGGATGGCTCTCGCAGTTAGCCCGCATGGTCTTGATTTCTTCCTGACCGCCTTGCATCCAGCGTTCAACGAAGCGACCTGTTTGGATATCTTCCAAGACGCGTTTCATTTCTTTTTTCGTCTCATCCGTGACAATCCGCGGACCCGTTACATATTCGCCGAACTCAGCCGTGTTCGAGATCGAATAATTCATATTGGCGATGCCGCCCTCATAAATCAGATCAACGATCAGCTTGACCTCGTGCAGACACTCGAAATAGGCCATCTCGGGCGAATACCCGGCTTCCACCAGCGTTTCGTATCCGGCTTGGATCAAACCAACGACGCCACCGCACAAAACGGCTTGCTCGCCAAACAAATCGGTTTCGCATTCTTCTTTGAAATTGGTTTCAATGATGCCCGAGCGACCGCCGCCAACGGCTGAGGCATAGGACAGCGCCAAAGCATGCGCTTGCCCCGAGGCGTCTTGGTGCACGGCAATCAAGCAAGGCACACCGCCGCCGCGCTTATATTCGCTACGTACAGTGTGGCCCGGCCCTTTCGGCGCAACCATGAAAACATCCATGTCGGGACGCGGTTCAATCAAACCAAAATGGATCGACAGGCCATGTGCAAACATCAGCGCCGCGCCTTGTTTCATATTGTCTTTCAAATGCTCATTGTAAATGTCGCGCTGCAGCTCATCTGGCGTCAGGATCATCACGACGTCGGCCCATTTCGCCGCATCAGCCACTGGCATGACAGTCAGGCCTTCAGCTTCCGCTTTCGCCGCACTTGGAGACCCAGGGCGCAAGGCAACACAAACCTCGCTGACGCCCGAGTCACGAATATTCAACGCATGCGCGTGACCCTGACTACCATAACCAATAATGGCGACCTTTTTTTGTTTAATCAGTTCCTGATCGACATCACGATCGTAATATACCTTCATCTGTTTCGTCTCCTCTAAGGTACAGGGTAAATATTAAAGTGGGTTAGGCCCGCGCGATATGGCGACAACGCCCGTACGAGACACTTCCTTTAGCCCAATTGGCCGCATCAATTCAATAAAAGCATCAAGCTTTTCTTTGCGACCGGTTAATTCAAAAACAAAGGAGCCCGGCGTCGCATCAATCACCCGAGCGCGAAAAGCTTCCGACAGACGCAAAGCTTCGACGCGATTTTCGCCCGTCCCAACGACCTTGATCAAGGCGAGCTCACGCTCAACGCTCTCGGTTTCGATGGTCAAATCCACCACCCGCTGTACAGGCACCAAACGCCCCAACTGGGCTTTGATTTGCTCGATCACCATTGGCGTACCGCGGGTGACAATTGTGATCCGCGATAAATGCGACTGGCCATCAACTTCGGCCACCGCGAGGCTATCAATATTATAGCCGCGACCAGAAAACAGCCCAATCACGCCGGCCAAAACACCAACTTCATTATCAACCAGCACCGCTATGGTATGACTGGAATAATTCTCAACCGTCATTGTCCTCTTCCCCTATTGTGGGATGACCTTCTATAGCGAATAACGCCTCTCGATACTAGACCAGAACGCGACCTTCATCGGAGACATTCACTTGCGGGGCATCGCTGCCCAAAATCATTTCATTATGTGCCGCGCCAGACGGGATCATGGGATAACAATTCTCGTTCTTGGCAACGACGCAATCAAAAATAACGGGGCCTGGCGTTTCGATCATTTGCTTGATCGCATCGTCCAGCTCTCCCGGGGTTTGTGCCCGAATGCCGACCGCGCCATAGGCCTCAGCCAATTTCACAAAATCCGGCAAGGCTTCGGAATAGGATTGCGAATAGCGCCCGCCATGCAAAAGTTCCTGCCACTGCCGCACCATCCCCATATATTCATTATTGAGAATGAAAATCTTAATCGGCAGGCGGTATTGGACAGCCGTCGACAATTCTTGCATCGTCATCAAAGCCGACGCCTCGCCAGCAATATCAATAACCAGAGCATCGGGATGCGCGACCTGAACTCCGACAGCCGCCGGAATACCATAGCCCATCGTCCCCAACCCCCCAGACGTCATCCAACGGTTCGGCTGTTCAAAATGATAGAACTGTGCCGCCCACATCTGGTGCTGGCCGACTTCCGTCGTGATAAAGCTATTGCGCGTCTTGGTCAGCTCATACAGGCGCTCGACCGCATATTGCGGCTTGATCACCTCTTTTTCTTGCTCATAGGCGAGGCACTTCACGCCGCGCCAGCCTTCAATTTGCTGCCACCATTTTTCAAGCGCTGGCTTGTCGGGTTGAACGCCACGCGACTTATAGACACGGATCATATCTTCGAGAACATGAGCGCAATCGCCGACAATGCCGATATCAACCATAATGGTTTTATTAATCGACGAGGGATCAATATCAATGTGGATTTTCTTGGAATTCGGCGAGAAGGCATCAACGCGGCCCGTAATCCGATCGTCAAAGCGTGCGCCAATATTGATCATGACATCGCAATCATGCATGCCCATATTCGCCTCATAAGTTCCATGCATGCCGAGCATGCCCAGCCACTGGCGGTCGCTGGCCGGATACGACCCTAACCCCATCAAGGTCGATGTGATCGGAAAGCCTGTTAGCCGAACAAATTCGCGAAGCAATTGGCTTGCCTGGGGCCCCGAATTAATAACCCCGCCGCCAGTGTAAAAAATTGGCTTTTTCGCCGATGCGATCAACTCAACCGCTGCGGTGATCGCCGCCATATCGCCTTTGACCTGCGGATGATAGGTTTTATGCCGGACGGCCGCTTTCGCCATATAGGCACCTTGCGCAAATTGAATATCCTTCGGCAAATCGATAACCACCGGACCAGGGCGGCCAGACGTCGCGACATGAAATGCCTCATGCATGATGCGCGGCAAGTCTTCAACCGACTGAACCAAATAATTGTGCTTGGTACAGGGGCGCGTAATACCAATCGTATCGGCTTCTTGAAACGCATCATTACCGATCAAATGGGTTGGAACCTGCCCCGTGATACAAACCATTGGGATCGAGTCCATCAGCGCATCGGTTAACCCCGTGACGGCATTGGTTGCCCCTGGACCCGACGTCACCAGAACAACTCCCGGCTTGCCTGTCGAGCGGGCATACCCCTCGGCGGCATGCGTTGCCCCTTGCTCGTGGCGTACCAAAATATGTTGGATAGCCTCTTGCTGAAACAGAGCATCATAAATCGGTAGAACGGCACCGCCAGGATAGCCAAAAATATGCTTCACGCCCTGCTCTTGCAGCGCCTTAAGAACAATCTCAGCACCTGTCATTAACTCAGACATCAATCCAATCCTTCTCGTTTGTTCGCGATCCCTAAACGAGATCACGACCACATAGCTTTAATCGCGCAAAGTCGCGCGCGAAAAGCCGCACAATATCACCCAATGACCTCAGGTCAACCATTTTTTGAAATAAAATGTACGATTTTATCGAAATTATTGTAATATTCTTGCTCAGAATACATATTCCAGGACATCATCTGATTCCGAAACCAGGTCATTTGTCGTTTCGCATATCGCCGCGTCATCATTTTCGCTTGTGAAACAGCGTCTTGCATCGCCATTTGCCCCTCATGGACAGCTATAAGCTCTTCAAGCCCGAGAATTTTAGCCGCCGAGCCGACGGGCCGCCCCGCTTGCAAAACCCGCTCGACTTCTGCCATGACACCTGCATCGATCATGGCCTCAAAGCGCTGATCGCAACGGGCGTACAGCCATTGCCGGTCGGGCATTAAGCATATCTGCCGTGCCGCCTCGGTTAAAATCGGTGTCGTTTGCTCGCTCTGCCAATGCGACAATGGCCGCCCCGTCATTGCATAAACCTCGAGACCGCGCGCAATCCGCTGCCGATCCCCTTGTGGTAAGCGGGCGGCAAGCTCGGGGTCGCAGACGGCGAGCTGCTGGTGCATTGCTTCAGCGCCCTTTGTGTCCATATCCGCCCTGATCTGAGTTCGGATTTCATGGGTAATATCTGGAATATCAACCAAGCCCTCGGTCAGGGCTTTGAAATACAAACCCGTTCCACCCGCAATGATGGCTGGCCGTCCTTGTGCCGCTAGAGCTGCGATCGCTTCTTTAACATCGCTTTGCCAGCGCCCGACGCTGTAAGCGTCTCCAAGCTCAACATAATCAAATAAATAATGCGGAATATTGCCTTGCTCCGCGGCCGTTGGCTGAGCCGTCAACAGCGGCAGACCTCTATAAACTTGCATCGAGTCGGCATTGATAATTCCGGCATCAAACCGCTCCGCCAAGTGCAAGGCGAGCTTCGTCTTGCCACTTGCCGTCGGGCCTGCGATAAGAACTAGAAAATGACCACTCTGGGATATTGTCATGATCCGCCATCTTACACTGATTAGCGCGCCCACTAAACCATGCCTTGATGATAATCTCTTGGCCGATATCGCGGGTGTTCTGGGCTTAACCGAAGACTGGACGATTTTAGCGGCACAAGAAGCCGCCAGCATCGCTGGTTCTTTCGACGACGAGTTACTGGCGTCGCTCCGCGCGCGCTACAAAGATACACCGATCGATATTATTTGCCGCGACGAGGCGCCGACCCGCAAGCGCCTCCTCGTCGCCGACATGGAATCAACCATTATCGAACAGGAATGCCTCGATGAGCTTGCCGATGAGATCGGCATTGGCCCGCATGTCGCCGACATCACTGCGCGCGCAATGCGCGGCGAGTTGGACTTTGAACCCGCCTTGCGCGAGCGGGTTCAACTCCTCACTGGGCTTGGCCGCGCCATCCTGGACAAGATCTACACTGAGCGCGTGACGCTGATGCCAGGTGCAGAAACCTTACTTGCAACCCTGCGCCATCATGATTGTTATTGCGCCCTAGTCTCAGGCGGCTTTGGTTTTTACGCGTCGAAAATTGCTGACCGCCTCGGTTTTGACTTTTACCAAAGTAATGAGCTGGCATTTGCCGGCGATAAACTCTCAGGTCAGGTTGTCGAACCGATCCTCGGGCGCAATGCAAAAGCCGAAATCTTGTCGCGCCTGTGTACCGACCTCAAGCTCGATCATAGCGACGCGCTGGCCGTCGGCGATGGATCAAATGATCTAGCTATGCTAGCGATCGCTGGCTATGGCGTTGCCTTTCGTGCCAAACCGAAAGTCGCCGAAGCCGCCAAGATCAGAATTGATCATGGCGACTTAACAGCACTCCTCTATCTGCAGGGCTATCGCAAAGCAGACTTCCAATTGTAAGCTCGTCAGTCGAGTTTCAGGGCCACGAAACGGATACCTTCGCCATTACGCACATAGATCAGGACTGACTTCTCGCCAGCCGACTTAGCGGCCTCAATCGCCGCCCGTGCTGTCGCTGCCGAAGTGACAGGCGCGCGAGCAATTTCCGTAATCACGTCGCCACGACGGATACCACTTTCATAAGCCCGCGAGTCAAGATCAACCGCCGCCACCAACGCCCCGACAATAGCCTTATCAAGGCCAAGTTGTTCGCGCGTCTGCGCATCCAAATCGGCAAGCTCCAAACCAGCCACCTTCGTCTTATCGGCCGATTGCGGCGTTTCGGGCGCTTCGGCATTGGCCTTATCAAAAGCCTCTAGGCGTCCCGTGACAATACTGATTTTCTTCGTTTTGCCCTCGCGCACAAGCAAGATCGGGACTTTTTTCTCAACATCTGTATCGGCTACAATGCGCGACAAGTCGCGTGCCGTATCGACCGATTTGCCGTCAAATTCAACAATCACGTCACCGACTTTGACGCCACCTTTGCTGGCCGGACCATCGGGCATGACTTCCGAAACGAGCGCACCCTTAGCTTTATCAAGCCCTAAGGTTTCAGCTAACTCATCGGTTACAGGTTGAATGCGAACGCCGAGCCAGCCGCGACGCGTTTCGCCAAAAGCGATCAGCTGATCAACAACTGATTGTACCAAGTCTGAAGGGATCGCAAAACCAATCCCGACCGAACCGCCTGAGGGCGAAATAATTGACGAGTTCACGCCGATGACGTCACCATCCATATTGAACAAAGGCCCACCTGAATTACCACGGTTAATGGCAGCATCGGTCTGAATAAAATCATCATAGGGGCCTGAGCGAATATCGCGTTTAATGGCAGAGATCACGCCAGCCGACAGCGAGCCGCCGAGGCCGAATGGATTACCGATCGCAATCACCCAATCACCGACGCGCGCTTTTTGCGAGTCCCCCAATTTCACGAAAGGAAATTTTTTCTTAGCTTCGATTTTCAAAACCGCCAAATCCGTCTTCGGGTCCCGCCCGATCAACTTGGCGTCATATTTCTCGCCATCGGCAAAATTAACAACAATTTCGTCCGCCCCTTCAATCACGTGATTATTGGTCACAATCACGCCATTTGGGTCGATGACGAAGCCCGATCCCAGCGACGAGACTTTTCGCGGGCGCTGCCCCTCTTGCTGCGGGAAGCGCTTTAGAAAATCTTCAAAGAAATCCTGAAAAGGCGGCGGCACATTATTCTGGGTTCGCTCCTGCGATACCGTTTGGGTGGTTGAAATATTGACCACGGCTGGCATCAAACGCTCTGCCAAATCTGCAAAACTCTCTGGCGCCCCGCGCGCTTGCAGGAGCGATACGGAGGAGAGAGAAAACATCATCGCAACCAAGATGGTCTTTACAACATGTTGCATTGGGCAGGGTCCTTTTACCTATTAATCCAATTATTCACGCCTAAACTTAATCTCGCCAACCTCAGACGTCACCCATCGGGCTCCTCTATGTGGCAATGAAAGTAGGCCAAAAAAAGGCTAATTAGTTGTTCGTCACGTTTTCAGCTTGTTCGCGCTCGGCAACCTCAGGGCAAATCAATTGGCTCAAGCTCTTGCCGTCGCGCAGGCTTTTAGCCAGTTTCGGATTCGTCTTGCCAGCCGTTCCAGGGCCTTTGCGCAGCGAAAGATTGCTATTGGGATCTTTCAAGAACTGAAAAAACGCACTGTCGGGCGACAGAACCATGGTGGTTTGATTATCCTCAAGCGCCTTTTCATAGGCTTTCATTGAGCGATAAAATGCAAAGAAATCCGGGTCTTCGCCATAGACAGTGGCAAAAACGCGGTTACGACAGGCATCGCCCTGACCGCGAATAACCTCAGCATCACGCGTTGCCTCTGCTAACAGAACCGTAACACGCTTATCCGCTTCAGCGCGGATCGAGCGCGAGACCTCTTGCCCACGGGCCCTAAATTCAGCCGCTTCTTGCTCCCGCTCGGTTTGCATCCGGCGGTAAATTGCCTGCGAGTTGGCTTCCGGCAAATCGGCACGACGAATGCGAACATCCACAATTTCGATACCAAAATCGACCGATTGCTGGTTGACTGAGTCGCGGATCCGCTTCATCAGCTCGTCGCGCTTGTCGCGGACAACGGCTTGGAACTCTTCCGCACCCAATACGGATCGCATCGACGACGACACAACCGCGGCCAAACGCGACTCCGCGCGCGCTTCATTTTGCAACGAGGTGTAAAACTTCAGTGGTTCGACAATGCGGTAGCGGGTGAAGGCATCGACCACCAAACGCTTTTGGTCGGCCGCGATCAATTCCTCGGCCGGGCTATCGAGCGCTAAAATCCGCTTATCGAGAAAAATAACATTTTGTACAAAAGGAACCTTGGCGTGTAATCCCGGCTCGGTAACGACGGCACGCGGATCACCAAATTGTAAAACCAGGGCTTGTTGTGTTTGATGCACGGTAAAGAGCGAGGCGCTGGCGACAACCCCGATAATGGCGACAATAACGAGTCCAATGACTCCCGATACCTTACCCATTATTTCGATCCTTCCGCTTTTTTATTGATTTGATCTAACGGTAGGTAGGGCACAACGCCAGTACCTCCCTTTTGATCGATCACGACCGTGCTGGAATTTCCGAGCACGCGTTCAATAGTTTCGAGGAACATGCGCTGACGCGTGACGCCCTCGGCATTTTTATATTCACCCAAAACAGCGCTAAAGCGCGACGCCTCACCATCGGCCTCGGCCACAGTCTGGGCGCGATAGGCTTCAGCTTCGCGCCGAATCCGGAAGGCCTCACCTTGGGCTTCAGGGACGACGCGATTGGCATAGCTATTAGCTTCGTTGCGAGCCCGCTCTTGGTCAGCACGCGCGGCTTGGACATCGCGGAAGGCATCAATGACCGCGGCGGGCGGGTCAACTTTCTGCATCTTGACTTGCGTAATCCCGATGCCAGCGCCGTAGCTATCCAAAGTCGCTTGCATCAAGTCTTTGACCATTTCCTCGTTTTTCTGACGCTGCTCGGTCAAAATAGGTTGAATTTTGTTTTGCCCGATAATTTCGCGCATGGTGCTCTCGGCAACAGCTTTCACGGTGCCTTGCGGGTCTTGAATATTGAACAGGAAATCGGCGGCATCGGTAATTACCCAAAAAACCGAGAAGTCGACATCGACGATATTCTCGTCGCCCGTCAGCATCAGGCTTTCTTCTGGAACGTCGCGGGTCACGCCCGTCGAGCCTCGCCGATCGTCGCCCCCGCGCATACCAATATCGGCGCGATTCACGGTCGTTACTTTTGGCGTGTAAGCGGCTTCAATTGGCCATGGTAAATGATAATTCAAACCTGGCGAGGTCTGCGCGACAAAGCGTCCGAAACGCAGAACGACCCCTTGCTCATCGGCCTGCACCCGGTAAAAGCCGCTCAAGCCCCAGATAACCAGGAAAATGGCGATAATAAAAACCATTCCATAAGAACCGCCGAAGCCACCAGGAACAGCCCCTTTTAGACGTTCCTGTGCCTTTCGGATAACCTCATCAATATTGGGCTCATTACCCGATGGTCGGCGTGGCCCGCCGCCCCAAGGGCCATTTTGGTTATTGTTTTCCCAAGGCATGTATCACTCCCGCGAAACTGTTATCTGTCGTCGCCCGCTTTGAATAAAGGTGTCGACACGGTTGAATTATAGACATCATCCCTAACCCATAATGTCCAAAGACGAAAATTCTTTTTTGTCACGGCACTTATGATGGCAAAAAATCCCAAGCGCCCTAACGCCGATCCATGATTTCCAGAAAAATCGGCTAGCCCTTGCGATTTGTAAAACACCGCATATATATGATGTGGGCGATGCAAGCGCCGTTTTCAAGGCGTTTGTAGCATTTTTCGCGAGGCAAACAGGTCAAATGGCCGATATTAATGAAACCGATATTCGCAACGTTTTAAGCCAGATTGCTGATCCGATCAAAGGCGGCAATCTGGTCGATAATAACCGCATCCAGGGCATTGTTATCCGCCAAGGCAATATCGGCTTTTCAATCGAAATCAGTCCAGAAGAGGCTGAAACAATGGAAGTCGCGCGGCAACAAGCGGAGAAAGCGATCCGCTCACTCAAAGGCGTGTTGTCGGCAACCGCCATCTTGACCAGCCATAGCGCGCCCGCTTCTCCAGCGCCCTCGCCGCAAAAACCGGCCGACAAGAAGCCGCCACAGGATGAAAAAATTGCCGCCTTCGATCGTATCAAAAAGGTTATTGCCGTTGCCAGCGGTAAAGGTGGTGTCGGCAAGTCCACCGTCGCCGTCAATTTGGCACTGGCGCTCGCTCAAGCCGGCCACAAAACGGGGTTGTTGGACGCCGATATTTATGGCCCGTCCCTCCCCGCCTTACTTGGTATCACCGCGAAACCCGACGTCACAGAAGCTAAAAAGCTATTGCCGATCGAGCGCGCCGGACTGCAAACCATGTCGATCGGTTATATGGTACCGCCCGAGCAGGCAATGATCTGGCGCGGGCCGATGGTCCAGTCTGCGCTCGTCCAATTGCTCAAAGATGTCGACTGGCCAGAGCTTGATGTCTTGGTGCTAGACCTGCCGCCCGGCACCGGCGACATTCAGTTGACCATGGCGCAACGCTTTCCGGTCGATGGCGCTTTGATTGTTTCGACGCCTCATCCGCTGGCCATTGCCGATGTTCGCCGCGCCGTTGCGATGTTTCATAAAGTGAAAGTCCCCGTTTTGGGGCTGGTGGAAAACATGGCCTATATCGACCTGCCGACGGGTGACACGATGCAACCATTTGGCACGCCGATCGACGAAGCCTTGCTCGAGAGCTTGAATATAACGCGCCTCGCACAATTACCCTTAGCCGCGAGCTTACAAACCACGATCGCCGAAGGGCAGTCAATTTTCTCAAGCCCCGCAACCGCGGATTTGGCGGCACAATTCACAACCCTCGCATCGCATAGCTTGCAAAAAATTTAGGATACAGAACCATGACCGACGCCGAAACCCCCGCCAAAAAAGCCTACCGCCTGCTGACTGGTCCCGATGATGCCGCTTTTTGCGAGCGCGTCTCGGAAGCTTTGCGCAATGGTTATGCCTTATATGGTCAGCCCGCTATGACCGAGCGCAGCGATGGACGAATTTGGGTCGCGCAAGCGGTGATTTTGAAAGACCTTTAAATCCGAGATTGAGCCACCTTTTTACGGCTTTTTCTGTAAATCGATAAAGGTAAAATCAGCGCTATCGCCTGCGCCGGCTGTGTGCGCCTCACGGCGAAGCTCGACCCAATCCTCGGGGTGCGACAGAGCAAAAAACGTATCTCCCTCAGGGTTATCGTGCACCCGCGTCAGATGCACCGTCTCGGCCTGCGGCTCGAATAAACGGTAGATTTCACCGCCGCCGATAATCATCGCATAATCACCCTCAACCGCAGCAAGCGCGGCAGCTGGGGTTTTCACCCAGATAGCACCATCGGCTT
>JAYODZ010000043.1:0-698 GCA_038106515.1 Rhodobiaceae bacterium | reverse complement strand
GCGCGCCGCTGCTACGACTGATCACGATATTCTGCCGCCCCGGCAAAGCCCGCCCGATCGAGGCCCATGTTTTACGACCCATAATGATCGCGTGCCCCATAGTGACTGCCTTGAAGTGTTTCAGGTCGCTAGGTAACCGCCACGGCATATCACCTTGATGGCCAATCACGCCATTATCAGCAACCGCCACAACCATGTGAATTTTGCAACTCATACCGCCACAGGGGCCGCAATATGGGCATGAGCTTCATAGCCCGCGAGGCTGAAGTCCTCATAAACAAAGCCAAATATATCCCGCACCGCCGGATTAATGCGCATTTGCGGCAAGGCTTTTGGCGCTCGGCTGAGTTGCGTCGTCACCTGATCAAAATGATTATGGTAAATATGCGCGTCGCCAAATGTATGCACGAAGCTTCCTGGTGCGTAGCCGCAAACCTGCGCCAGCATCATCGTCAAAAGCGCATATGAAGCAATATTGAACGGCACGCCAAGAAAAATGTCGGCCGAGCGCTGATACAGCTGACAGGATAATTTTGCTGGCCCAGCGTCTTGCGGCGCAACATAGAACTGAAACAAGCAATGACAGGGTGGCAGTGCCATATCATCCACATCAGCTGGGTTCCAGGCGGTTACAATATGACGCCGCGAATCTGGGTTGGCCTGCAACTGTGCCACCAGCGCGGTGATCTGATCAATGG
>JAYODZ010000042.1:0-14249 GCA_038106515.1 Rhodobiaceae bacterium | reverse complement strand
GACAGAGGTTGTCCCGGGTGACAATCGCGATGTGCCGCAGGAAGATGAAACGCTGGCGCGTTTGACCTTTGCGATTGAAGCAAGCGATGATTTGTCGATCACTTTGACAGGTCAAATCACGGAAGTGGAAGTGCTGAACTCAGCCTATAACCATATCCCGTTTAACTGTGATGGTGGTGTTAGCGCTTGGGGCGTTCCTTGCGGTGACAACTTTACCGTGCGGCACAACCGCTTGCCAGCGTCTTTGGCGGCCAACCTGCCATACGCAAAAGGTAATGATCTGTATAATGATTACGAAAGCTGGTCGATTAACGCGGAATTTGAATACCGTATGGGTGATTATACTTTAAACGGTATTACCAATATCCAAGAAAACACCAATGACTGGGCCCTGCCAGGCGACTTCGCCAATGCTGACAATGCGATCTATGCAACCGAGCACGCCACATGGGAAGCTTGGTCGCAAGAGCTTCGCCTGTCGAGTAATTTCGACACGCCGATTAATTTTATGATCGGGGCCTTGTGGCAAGAAACAGAGCGTCAGTTCAATCAGTGGGTAACGTTTGGCTTCGCGTCCTACAACCCAGCTGCCGCTGCTGCCGACCAGTATGTAACTTATTGGAAAGACAGCAACACCGAGGGCGAAACTTTCGCACCCTTCTTTGAAATTCGTTACGATGCTTCAGAGACGGTCGAAATCACGGTCGGCGGTCGCTACACAGAAGAAGATAAATCATCTTACTTCACTCAGCCTTACGTACACCCGCTGGGCATTGCCGTTCTGAACTGGGCCGCTGGTGGTGTATCGGGCGATCAGTCGTTCGAAGAATTCTCGCCTGAAGCTACGATTAGCTGGGACGCGTCGGACGATGTTACCCTCTATGCCGCTTATAAAACCGGCTATAAATCGGGTGGTTTCTCGAACGGTGCCGTTTACGCGGGCGTTAGCCAAGCGCAAGATTTCATGTTCGAGCCTGAAACCGCCGAGGGTATCGAGCTGGGGATGAAATCTACCCTGCTCGATAATCAGCTGCGTTTCAATGCTACCGTTTATAGCTATGAGTATAAAGATCTTCAGCTTGACTATTTCGACTCGGCCGCGATCGTCTTCTTGACCATCAACGCCGGTAAAGCCACCTCAGAAGGTGTTGAGTTCGATATGGAATATGCGCCTTATGCAATTCCTGAACTTCGTATGCGTGCCAATATTGGTTATAACGACGCGACATATGACGAATTCATTTCGCCATGTTGGGATGGTCAGACCGCCGCAACTGGTTGTAGCGCTCTCTTGCCTGGCTATGTCGGCAAGCCTGGCCAAAACATTAGCGGTTACAAAACGGGTATGGCTCCTGAGTGGACCGGCTCGATCGGCTTGAGCTATGACACCGAGCTGTCCAACGGTATGGGCATCGGCTTTGGTGGCGACATGCTGTATTCTGACAAATATAACGCCTCGGCCATGGGTAGCCCCTTTGGCTGGCGTGACAGCTATACGCTATTTAACGCCATGGCCTATATCGAAGCTGCTGACGAAAGCTGGCAGTGGAAACTTCTGGGCAAAAACCTGTCGGAAGAAATGGTCATCTCTGGTATGCTCGAAGGTGCCAATAGTGGTGCGGTCGCGGGCCGTGCGCACGCAGACTCCATCGGTTACGGTGGGCCTGGTCGTACGATCGAATTGCAGTTCGCATACCGCTTCTAAAACAAATCAGCTAACCAGCTGAAAACTTAAAGGGCGCCTCTCGGGGCGCCCTTTTTTGTTATCTTTGCAAGCTTGCCGATAATATGGCTTTATACCTCTATCTTAATCACGGAGACGGAATCATGTTGCGACCTTTTCTCAGTATCGCAGTGTTGTTATATGTAGCGGTAGCGACGGCCGCGCCAGCGAGTGCTGAGACCTATCGCGATCAAAGCCTTGCGTTAACGGCGATTACCGATCTGGATTTAGAACGCTATCAAGGCCGCTGGTATGAGATCGCTCGCTTTCCCTTTTACTTTGAACGCGACTGCTATGCTGTGACGGCTGATTACGCGCTCCGCGATGACGGCACGCTTTCGGTGCTCAATCAATGCGCCGAAGGTAGCGTCACAGGGGCGATAAAGTCGGCGAAAGGTGTGGCGTGGCGTGTCGCGGGCGGACAGTTGAAAGTCAGCTTTGTCCCGATCCCTTTTCTCAACAAATGGATTGCTGGCGATTATTGGGTTTTAGCGTTAGATGCGGAGTATAGCCTTGCTGTCATCGGTAGCCCAAAAGGCAAGACGGGATGGATTCTGTCGCGGCAACCAGCCATTTCAGACGTGGAGCGTGCGCAAGCATTAGCCAGTCTAAAACAATTTGGCTATGACACGACGCATCTGATTTTTACCGAGCATTGAGGCGCCCTCGCCTCGGAGACATTGAGGCGCCCTCGCCTCGGAGAGTTAAATCTCGCAGCCCGTATCCAGCCCGAGAACATGGGTCATGCGGCCCAAGCCCATCCACATCGCGATACAATAAGTCAGGTCGGTAATCTCGGCATCGCTAAAAGCCGACTTCATCGCAGCCCATAGTTTTTCATCGGCCGATAACGCGCGCGGTGCGGTGCCCATTTTGATGGCAAACTGGATCGCCAAGTGTTCGCGCTCGCTCAAACCAGCATAATCGCCATTGAGGACGGCGGCGTAGAAGGCCTCGTCGGGATGTTCACCATTGCCGTCAACGCCATTGGTAATTCCCATCGCTTTGACATCGCGCGCCGCGCGCCAGTTCATACAAATTTGGCAACCATTGAGCACCGCGGTCGCTATGCGGGCGCCCTCAAACTCGCGCAAGGGGAGTTTGCTGTGACCATAAACGGCGGCGGCGAAACTGTTCGCTGCTTGTGTAATCTCGGGAATGTAAAAACTTCCGGGATCAACCCCTTGCGAGGCTTGTGGTTCGCTAACTTCAATTCGCATCTATCTCTCCACTTAAGTTCAGACTACAGGCTAGCGTAACGGCATGGTCGTTTGCAAGCCAAAGCACTTCTGCTTCGGTCGCGATGCGGCGCCACAACAGGCGTAAAGACGCCCTAAGCCGTTTTTTGTCGACGCTCAATTATTTCGTTTAAATGCGAGCGGAAAATTACACTGCCATCTTGTGCCAAAGCTTCTGATAGCACGCCGTCGGGGGCATACAGGCTAAACAAAACCAGGGCGCCCTCATCGCCACCACATTCCATGTGCACATCGCCTGGCTCTTTTGCGGCATAATCGCCCGCTTCGCGCACATAGCGCCCGGTTTCTTCTCCCGTTTCGGCATCGATTGAAATGACACGCAACGATCCCGCCAGAACCAGCGAGGTTGTGTGCGCCGTATGGCGGTGGAAATGACAATAGCTATTGGGCGCCCACTTATAGAGCAAATCGATATGGCCATCCGCACGCAGTGATAACAAAGCGGCGGAATAATCGATCGGATAATCAAAGCGATCGTCCCCGGTAAAGCGCCGCCATTTAAGGCCCGAAAAATTTAATAAATTCATAAGAATTCTATTCCTTTATTGCTTTGGGGGAGATTGTTATGGAATATGATCTGCGTTTGGCTGTCAATGGGCAGACGTGAACACCGCTAAGTCAAAATAAGTCAACACTTGTTGACTTATTCCACAACAGACGACGGAGTAATAGCTCCAGAGGATTTAATATGCAGAATTTTAAAGACAAAGTGGCGGTCATAACGGGTGGCGCTAATGGCATCGGCCTCTCTCTCGCGCGAGCGCTGGCACGCGAGGGGGCGCATTCTGTGATCGCTGATCTTGACCAAGCTGCTTGCGATCAAGCTGCCGCGAGCGTTGCCGCCCTTGGGGTGCGCTCGATCGGTGTGCGCTGCGATGTTATCTCATCGGCCGATATTACGGCCCTCGCCGATCGGGCCTGGGACGCTTTTGGGCATGTGGATTTACTGTTCAATAATGCTGGCGTCGGCGCTGGTGGGCCAGCACATAAAATGGACGAGGCCAGTTTACGTTGGGTGTTTGAAGTGAATTTTTTTGGCAATTGGGCGTGTTGTATGGAGTTCCTGCGCCGCTTTAAAGCGCAAGCTAGCGAGGCGCATATCTGCAATACAGCCTCCGAGAATTCAATCGGTTGCCCAACACCCTTTCTCGCCGGCTATAATGCCAGCAAGGCGGCAGTGCTCGGCTATTCTGATATGTTACGCAAGGAACTACCGGATTTCATCACCATCTCGCTTCTGTGTCCTGGAAGCACCAAGACGCAAATCGGCCAGAGTGCAGCCCTGCGCCCTGAAAAATTTGGCGGCCCGCTACCAACCGCGCCAGCGGGTACAGGCGTTGCGGCCTATGGCTATGATGTCGATACGGTCGGTCCGCACACGCTGGCGGAAATTAAAAAGGGAAGTTTTTACATTGTACCGCATTATGCCTCCCGCCATCTCGCGGAGGAGCGCGTCAATGAGTTAATGGCGGCCTTCGACGCGCAAACCGAATATCATGCAGGCTGGGAGCAATATGATACGCGCCGCTATTATGAGGCCTTGCTACAAAATCGTAAGCGCGCCGAGAAATAATTAAAAGCTGAAGCTTCGCCCAACCATCTGCTCGGAGACGTCCCACAGACGTTCAGCCGCCGCCACGTCATAAATGCACGGGCGGGCGCCATAGCCCTTGGCACTTTCGGGGTCGGTGAGGCGTTGCGCAATCTGGCAGTCCTCGAGATAAACGCCCCCCTGACCCGCAATTTCTGGCGCTGTCGCGGCAAAGCACGACGTCGCCGCACCCTGTTCGACGGTCTTGACGCCGCCATGATTGGGGTCGGGATCGGGGTCGCGGGCCTGACGATCCAGCGTTGATTTCATCAACGCATCGAGGTCCTCTCGCGACATATGCCGGGCAAGCCGGGTGTGAATAATCCCTGGATGCACAGAGAACACTTCTATTTGATGCGGCCGCAAGCGCTCATTTAACGCCAAAGCGTAGAGCGCATTCGCCGTCTTGGATTGCCCATAGGAGATCCAACGGTCATAAGGCTGGCTTTCGAAATGAATATCATCAAATAAAACCGGAGACATGCGATGCGCCAATGAGCTTAAACAAACAATTCGCGCCGGCGCCGCCTGTTTCAAAAACGGCACCATCAGATTGGTGAAATAAAAATGCCCGATATGGTTTGTCCCAAACTGCATTTCATAGCCATCTTCGGTTTTACCATATGGGCAAGCCATGATACCTGCATTGTTGATCAAAATATCGAGCCGATCGAAAGATTTGCCAAAGGTCTCAACCGCCGTCGCGATTTGTTTTAAAGACCCAAGCTCAAGCGCGAGAAGGCTCACTTGATCCGATGTGTCGGGGGCACCGAGGCTCGCCAGAATGTCTGAGCGCACCTGCGCCGCCATCTCCATATTACGCGCCGCGATAACAACTTCAGCGCCATGTGCCGCCATTGCTCGCGCTGTCTCGGCGCCTATGCCTGAAGCACCCCCCGTCACCAGAACGCGCTTACCAGATAAGTCGATACCAGCTAAAACTTCATCGGTCGTGGATTTATTATTGAATTTGCGCGCTGCCATAGTGCCTCCTCGAAAAACGAATACATCAGCCTAACGCGCGGAACGCTAGCGGTCGACAGTTAAAATAAAAGGGACGGCTCGAAAGCCGCCCCTCTCATATAATTTAACAAAAAAGATTAAAAGTTGACTTTCAATCTCATGCCCAGCGTGCGGGGCGCACTGATCGTACCGAAGGTCAAAAACGGAGCAGCATTAGGTGCTATCACCGGCGATTTTTCAAGTTGAGCCACGACTTTCGTCCTTACCTAACTATTTCGCCCGATCGAGACACGAGCCAGGTTCTCCAGTCCCGTTAGCCGCCCGTGATTTGTCCCATCGCCGCCGGCGCCAGGATCTCAATCCAATAGCCGTCGGGGTCTTGAATAAAGGCAAGCCCTTTCATCGACCCATCATCGGGACGTTTAACGAAGCGCACGCCAGCCGCTTCGAACCTCTCGCAGGCGGCATAAACATCGGGCACGGAAATACCGATATGACCAAACCCCCGCGGGTCACTATTACCGTTGTGATAACCAGCAAAATCAGCATCCGTCTCGGTCCCCCAATTATGGGTCAGCTCCAAAAGCGCTGGCTGGGCAAAGAGCCACACGACCCGTTCCTCGCGGCCCGCTGGCATCGGGGTCGTAAAGCTATTGTCATAGCCGAGGAAATAAAGCGAAAAATTCATCGCTGGAAAATCGAATTTCTCGATCAAGGTCATGCCAAGCACATCGGTATAAAACCCGATAGACGCCTCCGGATCCTTAATCCGAAGCATGGTTTGGTTCAACCGATAGTCTTGCGTCATCACTAAATCCTTGCGTTTCAAAACTTCTGCATTTTAAATAAAACAGAATCCACAGGCCAGGGCCACAAAATTGCGAGGGTGTTATGAGTGAAGCGGTAAAGTTCAATCCAGACTATGATCCAACTGGCATCGAGGGTGGTGTTGATACCAATACGTCGCCATGGATTGATGTCCCCGGCATGGCAGGGGCGCGCTTTAAAGCGTTACGCGCCAGCGCCGAGAGCGGCATGTTCTCGATCATTTTAAGACTGGAAAGCGGGGCTGATTTTGCCCCGTCCTTGTGTATTGGTGGGCTTGATCTCCTCGTGCTGTCGGGCTGCCTACATTTTGCCAAGGACGATGCCGTCAGCACGCTGCGTCCCGGAACCTGGGGCTATTTGCCCGCCAATAGTGTTGTTGCTTCAATGCGGGCGGTTGAAGCAACAGAATTGCTGATGAATTTCTTTGGCGCCTATGCGGGTCTCGATGGCCAAGGGCAAGTGGCCAATTTACTTACCAGCGCGGCTATTCAAGCCAGCGCCGAGGCTGCCGGCGTCTATACGGTGCCAAGCTCGCTAGCAGGCTGCGTCGACAGCAAATTGCATCTCTCGGCGCGGGCCGATGAACCCCTCGAGATCGCCAAGTCAAATGCCGGTCAATTGGTGACGGGCGCGCATGATGCGCTGGCGTCGGATATTAAGCATCGCCATTTCGTTGATTGCAGCTCGGTGCCCTGGGCAACGGTGCCACACTTGCCCGACGTCGGCTTGAAGATATTGCGGGTGAGCGAAGAAACTGGCGTGATTTCTCTGATGGTGCGCCATAACGGTGTTGCCGCCCCGCATAACCATATTGGCGCTGGGGATTTTCTCGTTTTGCAAGGCAATATTGGTTACCGCGCGGGGCCGGCCGAGGGCTATGGGCCGGGGGTTTGGTTTTATGAACCCGCTGGCGCGCGGCACGATGCGACACAACGGGTCACCGAAGACGATTTGATTTACACCGCCAATATTTATGGCCCGGTGATGTTTGACGAAGGCCGTGGCACGCCTATTTCAGCCGTCTTATCATGGATGGAATATGCCGCACTCGCCGAGGCGATCGGCGCCAAACTCGTGCCCAATCAGTAAGGTGGTGGGGGACTAGCCCTTGAACTCGCGTTTGATTTTCTTCGCGAGTGACCATTTGTGCACTTCAGTCGGACCGTCATAAATCCGGAAGGCGCGCAATTCGCGAAATACTTGCTCGACAATTGTATCTTGAGAGACGCCCGTACCGCCCATGACTTGCACACAGCGGTCGGCGATTTGGAACAAGGTTTCGGCGACATGGGTTTTCGTCATCGAGCTTTCGGCTGTCCCCAGATCGCCGCTATCGAGCACTTGTGCACACCAGTCAATCATTAACTCAGTATGCTTCAAATCAATCATATTTTGCGCTAGCAAGAACCCGACCCCTTCATGATCGATCAGCGGTTTGCCAAAGGCTTGCCGCTTGCACGCATAGGCGACCGCAATCTCATGTGCCCGTGTACAAGCACCATGCCAGCGCATGCAATGCGTCAATCGCGCTGGAGCGAGACGAATTTGCGCATATTTAAATCCTTCGCCGCTCTCGCCCAACATATGCTCTGGCGCAACCCGCAAATTCTCGATCGAAATCACGGCGTGCCCTCCTGGCATAGAGCTGTCAATGGTATCAAGTACGCGCTCGATCTTAATCGCCGGATTGGGAAGATCGACCAAAAACATGCAAGCGCCATCTTCCGATTTCGCCATGACAATGCCGACCTTTGCGCCCTCGGCACCAGTGATAAAGGCTTTGCGGCCATTAATGACCCATTGATTGCCATCAAGTTTCGCCGTGGTTTGCATCATCGACGGATCCGAGCCAGCGCCATTTTCACTGGCTGGTTCGGTCATGAAAAAAGCCGAGCGCGCGCGACCCTCGACCAGTGGCTTGAGGAATTTCTCTTTCAATTCGGGGCTACCCACTTTGCCGAGTAGATACATGTTCCCCTCATCGGGGGCGGCGGTATTAACCGCCACTGGCCCGAGCGGCGACAAGCCCGATTTGCGCAAAATGAGCGCCGTTTCTTGGTGCGAAAAATGCCCGCCATCGTCACGGATATGGGGCGTCATCAAGCCAGCAGCACGCGCTAGACCTCGCATTTCCTGTACCAGCTCTTCGCTCGGGCCATGCGCGCCACAGCGCGGATCACTCTCATAAGGCGCAATTTTCGTCCGTACAAACTCCTCAACGCGCGTCGCGCAGTCGATTGCGGCTTGTGATAGTTCCGGCGTGCTCATACTCGGCCTCCCCCTGTCATCGATATGAAATCTGCGCCGCAGGTTAAGCTGTTCAGCGCTCGATTGCCAGTCTAGAAAGCCTAGCCAAAGATACAGGCCAAGAGCCTGAGGGGCGGCGGCGGAAACAGCGCCTGGCGCGAATAGACAGAACGGCGCCCCTGTAAGCCTGCTGTAAGGATTTTATGGCTAAATAGGGCATCAAAACTTATGAGGCATAAAATGTTTAAATACCAAAAAAACCTTAGCTTATTGATCGCACCAGCTATTCTTAGCGCCGTGCTCGCACTCGCCCCGCAAACAAGTCTCGCGGATGATCACGAAAGTGAAAAGCTCGTCTATAAAGTCTTCCGTAAAGGTGACAATATTGGTCGTCACGAAGTCGAATTCGAACGTGAGGAAAATGGCACGCTCAAAGTCGAAATTGACACGGATGTTAAAGTTAAACTGGCTTTTGTTACGGTCTATCGCTTTGATCATGAGGGCGAAGAGATCTGGCGCGATGGCAAACTGATCGGTTATGGCTCAAAAACCAATGATGACGGCAAGAAAAAATTCTTGCAGCTGAGCGGCAATGCGCAATCGGTCACGGCGGAGGGATCGGCGGGACGTTTTGAGGTTCCTCAACCTGTGATGCCTGCAAGCCTATGGAACCTAGCAACGGTCGAACAAACGCAAGTGATGAACACGCTTGATGGCCATATGATGGCTGTATCGGTGGCGCGAGTTGGCGAAGAAACCGTCCGCGCCGGCGGGCAAGATGTGCAAGCCGTGCATTACGTTATGACAGGCGAATTAGAGCGCGAAATGTGGTATGCTGATCAGCGTTTGGTTCACCTGCGCTTTAAAGGGTCGGACGGATCAACCATCGATTATGAATTGCAATAGGACAATCATGTGCGTTTATTGCTGGTAGAGGATAATCCGCGGCTCGAAAGCCTACTTTCGGCCTTTCTCTCCCAGCGCGGTTTTGCTGTCGATGGCGCTGGTTCGCTCAAAAGCGCCCGCGACTATCTCGATAGCATTAATTATGATGCAATTATTCTGGATCTCGGCCTACCCGATGGCGACGGCCGAGATCTTTTGCGGGATTTACGTAGCCGCGGAAAAAACACCCCAGTATTGATTTTAACCGCCCGCGATGCCATCGAGGATCGTGTGTCGGGTCTCAACTTAGGGGCCGATGATTACCTCCTCAAACCCTTTCACAATGACGAGCTCGAGGCCCGCTTGCGGGCTATTTTAAGACGGCCCAGCGATGTACTGTCCCAGCGTATTCAACTCGGCGGCTTGAGCTTCGATATGGGGGAACGCGCCGCTTATTTTGCCGATCAAAGGCTCGAATTAGGCCGCCGTGAGCTTGATGTTTTAGAGATATTGCTACGTCGCGCTGGCAAAATTATTTCGCGCAATGCGTTAGCCGACGCCGTGCATAATGCCGATGAACCCGTGACCGAGAATGCGCTGGAAGTATGCATTCACCGCCTTCGTAAAAAACTCGCGCCGCTAAGCTGCGGCTGTGAAATCCAAACCATTCGGGGTGTCGGATATATCCTGCAGGAGTTGAGCTAGATGCAATCGCTCCGCTTCCGCCTCGGTATTATTATCCTCATTATTGTCAGCCTGTCCTTTGCGCTGAGCGGTTTTTTCGTCTCGCTAGCCATTAACGCTCGCATGGACACGCTCGACGACAAATCGCTGAGCGGTCAAATAAATGATCTTAAGCACCATATAGCGTGGCGCGATGGCGGCGTGGTGATCGACATCCCCGACGACTTGCTTCGCGAATATCGCGCTGCGGCTGGGCAATTTATCTACATTATCTCCGATGAGGGCGGTGCTATTCTCGAACGCTTCGGTACCCGCGATTACGTGCGACAACGCCAAGCGCTTGATCGTACCAACTTGCAGGCGCCACCGCATTTATTTTCAACCATCCGCGATCTCGCAGGCGAGGATTTGCGGTTTTACGGAGCCGACCAATGGTATTCCCCCGATGGCGGCACTCATTGGGTCAATATTCAAGTGGCACAAGGCCCCTTGCATGACAATGTCGTCGCAGACGAAATCGTCCACGAACTGATCGAGGGCTATGCTCTGCCCATGGTAGGGATGATGTTCGCTCTGGTTATCGGCGTGTCGTGGACCATCAGCCGCTCGCTACGACCGATGGTAAGGCTGGAAGCGCAAGCCCGCGACCTCAGCCCCGGAGCCGATCATCAACAGCTAGCCGTCAAGGGGCTTCCGAGCGAAATCAAGCCGCTAGTAGAACGCATGAACGAAGCGTTGATGCGCCTGAATGACGCTTATAAGCAACAAAAAAACTTCACCGATATGGCAGCGCATGAACTGCGAAGCCCCGTTGCTATTATTCGCGCTCAGGCCGAGACGCTCGTCGAAAGTAGCGGGCGCGATCAACTGATTGCCGATATTCAACGCCTCGAACATTTGCTGGCGCAGTTGCTACAATTATCCCGTTCCGATGCCTATGCGCTCGCTCCCGAAAAAAAACTTGATCTGGCGCAAGTCACGTCCGAGATTTTGGCGGATATTGCCAGTCCGTTGGTGACGCGCGGCGTCTCGGTTGCGCTCGAAAGCCCAGGAAGTCCGGTCTGGATTCACGCCGATCGTCATATGCTCGAGATTATCTTAAGAAATTTGATCGATAATGCGGTTAATGCGGCGGGCAAGAAAGCCGTCATCACATGTAGCGTAACTGAAGCCGGTGAATTACAGATCTGCGATAACGGTCCTGGCTTGCCGCCAGAACTTTATGACAAAGTCTTACAGCGCTTTTATCGCCTCGATCAAAGCCGCTTAGAGGGAGCGGGGCTTGGCTTTAGCATTGTCAAGAGCCTGGCAGCGGCCCATAGAGCCTCACTTTCGCTCGGGCCGGCGCCAATCGGTGGCCTCTGCGTGACCCTCAAATTTCAGCTTTTGGTGTAAGCCAGTTGTAAGTTAGCCCGTCTATATTTTGGGTGTAACTGGAGTTTTATATGTCCTCTCAAGCCCCTTACATAGTCTCCCCCCAGCATCGCGATAGACCGCAGGCTGAAGAGTTCATCAAGACGCGTTACGCGACTTGTTATGGCGCGACCATTTCGCATTTCCCTGAGCGACTATTGGTCTTAAAAAATGCGGCGGGTGAGATCGCCGCTTGCTGTGGTCTTCGCGATGCACAAGAGGGTTTTATTTCAGCACGCTATGTCGAGGGCGGTGATCTGGCCACGCTAATCCCGATGACGCGCCTTGACCAATTGTTGGAATTCACGACTCTCGCGGCCAGTGATCGTCAGACCTTATTCGCCATCATCCAAGCGGCGTGTGACTTTGGCCGCCAAGCGGGCAAAACGGCCGCGATATTTACGACCACGGATTTCATTTGTCGGTTTCTTGAAAAACGGGGGGTTAACTTGTGTCACATTGTCCTGGCCGAAGAATGCAATGCCCCTGCTCCAGGCCCTTGGGGTACTTATTATTCCAGCGGAGCCAGTGTTTATCTAGTTCCAGATACAGCGAGCGCTACCGGTAGCTTTGCGCACCAGTCAACCCAATTTGGGGGCGCTCATGCCGCTTAAGGCGGATGATGCCTTAGGTTCGCTACTACGTCTCAAGTCAAAATCGCAAGAAACGACGGTTGCGATTAGCGACGATGCGAGGTCTCTAAGCTTTGCCAGTCTGCACAATCGCGTTGCTAATCTGGCGCGCCACTTCGTCGGCACGCCGCACCATATCGGCCTAATCGCTCATAACAGTATTGAATGGGTGATTATTGATCTCGCCTGTGCCGCGGCGGGGAAAGTTTTTGTGCCGATCCCCGTATTCTTCACACCACAACAAATCCAGCATGTTGCGCGCGACGCGGCGCTCGAGCTTATTCTGTGCGATCGCGATCATCGCCCTTTGCTCGCAGAGATCGACGTCGAGATACAAGATATTACCACCCTGCCCATGATCGAGACCCCTGTCGAACTAGAACTCGTTGCTGGCGCGATGCGCGTGATCTATACCTCTGGCACGACCGGCAATCCCAAAGGCGTTTGTTTGGGCACGCGACAGCTCAACTTCACCATGCAAGCCCTGACCCAGGCCATATCGGCTACGGCCGAGGATGTTTATCTATCGGTGCTGCCGCTGGCTTTGCTCCTGGAGGAATTATGCGCCATCCATGTCCCTTTGCTCGCGGGCGGTCGCACCATTATCGATGGCGCAACGGCGGGCAAAATGGCGGCTGGCGATATTATGGCAATCCAAGCCGCCGCCATGACGCATCACCCCACTGTCATGGTTTTGGTACCCGATCTATTGCGCGGTTGGCTCGGCGCACTTCTGCTGAGCCAAGCCAAACCGCCGGCTTGTCTGCGCTATGTGGCGGTTGGTGGGGCCAAAATATCCGATGAGATTCTAACCCAAAGTTGGGCCGCTGGTCTGCCGGCTTATGAAGGTTATGGCCTCTCAGAATGCGGCTCCGTGGTGGCTCTCAATCGGCCCAATGCAAATGCAATTGGTACGGCCGGTCATGTCCTAGACGGCGTAAAAGTGAGCATCCAAGACGGAGAAATTTTCGTCGACGGGCCGAATGTGATGCAAGGTTATCTAAACCGCGAAGCCGCCCCATGCCCCTTACCAACGGGCGATCTCGGCCATTTTGACCCAGAAGGTCGCTTGGTCATTACGGGTCGTAAAGATAGCGTCTTGATTACCGGCGCAGGCCGTAATGTCAGCCCGGAGTGGGTTGAGGCCGTTTTGACGCAGGATTTTCATATCGCCCGCGCCATACTCGGCTTGACGGCGACGGGCCAGCTTACAGTTGCGTTGGTGCCAACGGGACTGGGTGAGCATTTTTTAGAACCTGCCGCGCGCGCGCAAGCCGATACCTTACTTGCCACCTTAGTCGCGAGTCTGCCCGCCTACGCCCGCCCACGCGAAAGCCTCTGGCTATCGGCCGAGAATGCCCGCAAGGCCGAGATATTTACCGCCAGCGGACGACCACGGCGCCAAGCCTTTCAAAAATTTTTAGGCGCCTAAAGCGTCAACAATCTTCATACCAGGAGACTTCCCATGCCTGATTTTTTCGATGTCTTAACCGCGCAAACCGAAGCAAAGCGGGCTGCGTTTTTTGCCACACCGATGCTCCTAGACGCGGCTCAAAACGGCGTCGAGCGCGGGCTCTATGTTAATTATCTCACCGAAGCCTATCATCATGTTCGCCACACTTGTCCCCTATTGGCGGCCGCGCTTGGGCGATGCGGGCAAGACGACGAGCTGCTGCGCGAAGCCTTGATTGAGTATATTGACGACGAAAAAGGTCATGAGAAATGGATTTTAAATGACATCGAAGCGATTGGTGGCGCCGACGCTCGCGCAGCAGCTTGCGCCCACGAGGGAAGCCTCGCAGTCCGCGCCATGGTCGGTTATGTCTATCACGCCATCGACCGCATCAGCCCCTATGCTATGCTGGGTATGGTATTTGTGTTAGAGGGCACGTCGGTCGATATTGCGAGTATTGCTGCTGGTTCGATCGCCAAACGCCTCGGCATATCTCCAACCAAAGGCTTTAGCTATCTGACATCGCACGGAGCCGTCGATCAGGACCATATTCGGTTTTATCGTGACTTGG
>JAYODZ010000191.1:0-2130 GCA_038106515.1 Rhodobiaceae bacterium | reverse complement strand
TATCGGACCAATAGGTCAGCAAATGGCGATCCTCAAACGGAAAATCAAATAAGGTTGCGAGCATTTGGGTTGTCAGTTCAATCGACACCGTACTCACCCAATCAAACGGTTCGCCCTCTGGCAGGCTGTCCAAAATCGTATTGGTGCGCTGCCAAATTAAATCGCGGAAACTATCGAGCGCTGGCGGCGACGCGACGGGTTGCACCGCGCGGCGAATGGGCGCGTGATGCGGCTGGTCTTTGGTGATGAAGGCTGAAATCTCCATTCCCTCGACCGGTGGTCGCACAATGTTATCATCCATCATGATGCCGCCAAACTGATCCGACGATGAAAACCGCTTGTGGTCGGTATCGACTGCGATGCAATCTTGGTAGCGCGTGATCGACCAAAAGGGACCAAAAGCGCTATCGGCACAATAATGGATCGGATCTTCGGCCCGCAAGCGCTTGAATATATCGAGCACCCCCTCATCCAAAAACAAATTCGGATCCGACAAATTAATAGCACTTAACGGCGTTTCACTGATGGCAATAGCTTCGCTCATAATATCACTCCCCTATCGAAGCAGTTTAGAGCGATGAAACATTTTACAGCAACAATATTCTGACGGGGTGCGGCAGCCAGTAGCGATAATTTTCCCCTTTTTGGCCTGATTTGCCTTGAAATATCGCGCAAGCGCGGCTATCACCACAAGTGGAGAGGTGGCCGAGTGGTCGAAGGCGCTCCCCTGCTAAGGGAGTATGGGTTAATAGCTCATCGAGGGTTCGAATCCCTTCCTCTCCGCCATTATATTAAGTTATCTAATTGATTTACTTAGTATATAAAATCACAATGGCTGACCAACCTACAATATAACCTACAATGTGGCGGGCCAAACCGGACTTCCCGAAGCCGGGGGTTACTTGGGCTTGCTCATATTTAGCCGCGCGCTTCAGCCGAGGGGGTACCCCCCTAAAACCGGCCACGCGTCTCGGAGCGGGGATCTCGGATCTTAGATTGCCGCAATTAAAGATCCATGAAACCGTTTCGTCCTGCGCTTTTTGCTAGCCGATCACTGACAGCAAACTGGCCAGCTGAGCTGTTTCATCATAAATCGATAGCTGAGATACGAACGGAAGGATTAGGATTTACTTATTTTTGGCGCAAGATTGAGATGATTTAATAGAGCTATAAAGGAAGATATGCGTTCGCGACGGTAATTCTCAACATCGCGATCGGCATAATTATAAAAGCCGACGCCGTCAGCCAAACCGTTGCGGCCCTGAGCCATATTTTCCGCGATTATGTCGGGCGCTTTATAGCGTTCCGCGTTAACGGTCTTGCCAAGATAATCGGATGCGTAAAAGAGAATATCGCCACCGCCCCAATCGATAAATTCAAGCAAACCTAAAATGGCGTAGCGGACACCGAAGCCAGTGCGGATCGCTGTGTCAATGTCTTCAGCAGACGCAACATTTTCTTCTACCAAGCGAGCCGCTTCATTCATCGCCAGCGCTTGAATGCGAGGAACAATATAGCCTGGAGAGGCGCTGCAAGTGATGGTTTGCTTGCCGATCGACTCGAGGCTCCTGCGCAACCGCATAATCGCCTCATCGCTCGATGCGGAGCCGCGGCTGATTTCGACGAGTGGCATGAGATGTGCCGGGTTCAACCAATGGGCGTTGGCAAAACGCTGCGGATGGGAAAGACGCGCAGCGAGATCATCAACAAGAAAAGTTGAGGTTGTTGACGCTATCAGTGTGTCATGCGGAAAATGGGACGACATATAGTCGAAAGCCTGTGTCTTAGCATCCTCATGCTCTGGTACTGCTTCAAAAACGCAAGCAATAGCGTATTCGGTCGCATCGAAGCTGTCTCCAGATTGCAATGTTATGCGACGGGCGACGCGATTTTGTAGATCCCGCGTTAACAAACCGACATCAACAAGAAACGATAATTCGCGCGCCAATTCGGCTTCAAGCGTCGCCGCCAAGGCTTCCCGCTCGGTATTATCCCGCTTCTTAATGTCAATGAGGATGGTTTCGATACCAGCAAGACCATAGGCCAAAGCGATACCGCGCCCCATGCGGCCCGCTCCCACCACAATAATTTTCTCCGACACAGACACTAGATACCCTTCTCCAATATCAG
>JAYODZ010000041.1:0-14715 GCA_038106515.1 Rhodobiaceae bacterium | reverse complement strand
GCGCGTACGGATGAGGGCGGCCGGCCGCAGGCTGAAATGCTGGCTCTGCAGCAGACGGATAATGCTAAAGGCGCAACTGCTTATGTGACCCTCGAGCCGTGCGCGCATGAGGGCAGCACGCCCTCTTGCGCCCGCATGCTTGCCGAGGCGGGACTTAACCGTGTGGTGATTGGCTGTCTGGATCCCGATCCGCGTACGGCGGGACGCGGCGCGGCTATATTGCGGGCAGCTGGTGTTGAGGTTGTTGTTCTGGATGCGCAGCAAGCTTTGCGGGTGCAGGCCGGTTTTCTGCATCGCATCAACGATCGACGCCCCTTTGTGACACTGAAGCTTGCGATGAGCGCTGACGGATTTATGCGCACGGCCGATGATGATCCACCGCATATTACAGGCGCTGAGGCGCAAAGACGGGTGCATATGATGCGCGCCGAGCATGATGCAATCTTAACGGGAATTGGTACGGTCGAGAATGACGACCCGCAACTGACCGCACGCCTCGATGGGCTTCGCTCGCCTGTTCCTTATATTGCCGACACCACGGGGCGCTTTCCCAGCGACTGTAAGTTGGATCGTGCGGGTGCTGTGATCCTGACGAAATCAGGCGCGGCGAAAGCTAATTTCGCCCGCATCCTGCGGCTTGAAGATATGGAAATTGGTACCATATTGTCTCGGCTCGCCGCCAGCGGCGTAAATTGGTTGATGGTTGAGGCAGGGCCGCGTTTGTCACGAAGTGTTTTACAGTCAGGGTTTGTCGATCGACTGGTAATATTTACCGCGCCACATGATATTGCGCTCGCCGGCCAAAGCGACTACGACTGGCTCGAGCTTGCGGCACATACGGCGCGCATGGAGCATGTTGCGGCGTCGGGCTGTGGCGTCGACCATATGGATGTTTGGGAACGAGGAGATTTGTAGTGTTTACGGGCATCATTACCGACATCGGCGAGGTCATCCAGCTGTCAGACAAAGGCGACCGACGGTTTGATATCGCGACCCAGTATGACATCGCGACGATCGAACTGGGCGCCTCAATTGCCTGTTCAGGCGTATGCTTAACTGTTGTCGAAACAGGCGTTAGTAACGGGCGGAATTGGTTCGCCGTCGAAGCCTCGGCCGAAACTTTGGGGGTCACAACGGCCGGCGCATGGCGGCAGGGACATCAGCTCAATCTCGAGCGGGCTCTGCGGCTTGGCGATGAGTTGGGTGGTCATATTGTTTCCGGCCATGTTGACGGCATTGCCCGCATCCAATCAATTACCGCTGACGGCGATAGCCAGCGTTTTGTTTTCGAGGCGCCATCTGCTTTGGCGCGCTTTATCGCCCCAAAGGGATCGGTCACTCTGGATGGCACGTCGCTGACGGTGAACGAAGTTGAAGAAACAGGTTTTGGGGTGAACATTATCCCGCATACACAAACGGTGACATGTTGGGGGCAGTCGAAAGTTGGAGACCAGGTTAATCTGGAAATAGATGTGTTGGCACGCTATGTTGCGCGCCTATCAGAAGTGGAGCTGTAATGTCGGAATTTAAGCAGTTTATTTCGCCACCCGAAGAAATCATAGAGGATGCCAGGAATGGCAAGATGATCATTCTGGTCGACGCCGAGGATCGTGAAAATGAAGGCGACCTGATTGTGCCCGCGCAAATGGCGACGCCTGAGGCAATTAATTTTATGGCTAAGTTTGGCCGTGGGCTGATTTGTCTGGCCCTCCCTGGTCAACGTGCGGAGCAACTAAATCTCGAGTTGATGTCGCGGCAGAACCAATCACGCCATCAGACGGCCTTCACGGTTTCGATTGAGGCTCGCGAGGGGATTTCGACGGGGATTTCGGCGCATGATCGTTCTCACACGATTTCTGTCGCCATTGATCCGACCAAAGGGGCGACCGATATTGTCTCGCCGGGGCACGTGTTTCCCTTGGTCGCGAAAGAGGGCGGGGTGTTGGCTCGCGCCGGACATACCGAGGCCGCAGTCGACATTTCGCGTTTAGCGGGGCTTTATCCCTCGGGCGTGATTTGTGAGATTATGAATGACGATGGCTCGATGGCGCGCTTGCCTGACCTCGTGCAATTCGCCCAATTGCATGGCTTAAAACTAGGAACGATCGCAGATCTCATTGCCTATCGTCGGCGCAAAGACAGTATCATAGCGCGCGTTCATGAGCAGGATATAGTGACCGACTTTGCCGGCGATTTTAGGCTCATTATTTTCAAAAATACCATTGAAAATGAAGAGCATATAGCTCTTATTAAAGGTGATATATCAGGTGATGATCCCGTGCTAACGCGGTTTCACGCAGTATCCTTTATGGCCGATATTGTCGGCGCTGGCGGCGAACGATCCCGGCTTTTGCGCGCCGCAATGGAGCGGATCAATGAAGAGGGGCGCGGGCTTCTTGTCCTCATTCGCAATACTTCGGCGACGCCATTTTCGGACGCCTTATCGCCGGCGCAAAATGCTGACCCCATGCCGCAGCGCTTGCGCGAGTATGGTTTGGGTGCGCAAATCGTTCGCGATCTCGGTGTTGGTAACATCACGATCCTTTCCGATACGCCGCGTACGGTGGTGGCGCTTGAGGGATATGATTTGCGGATAGTTGATCAAAAACCCTTATTGGATGTTTAATCAGAAGTTGGGCGGCGGGAGAAGTTCACAATGGCACATATTCTGATCGTCGAAGCTCGGTTTTACGAGGACATGGCGGATGCTTTAGTCGAGGGCGCGCAAGCTGTTCTCGATGCAGCGGGGCATTCTGTCACGCGCCTCGCGGTTCCGGGGGTCTTAGAAATTCCGCCAGCAATCAAGTTTGCCGAAGCTTCTGGTCAATTTGATGGCTATGTCGCGCTGGGCGTGGTTATTCGGGGCGAAACCAGCCATTACGATATTGTCTGTGGCGAGAGTGCTCGCGGGTTGATGGATCTTGCGATGGATGGCCTTGCTTTGGGCAATGGTATTCAGACCGTTGAAAATGCGGCGCAAGCCTGGGCGCGGTGTCGCAGGAGCGAGAAAGATAAAGGCGGTGGCGCCGCGGCGGCAGCGCTACGTCTTTTGGAGATAAAATCCAGAATGCAGAGCCGCGCATGAGTGGTCAGCAAGATGCGCGGGTCGTGGCACGGCTTTTTGCCGTCCAGGCCTTGTACCAAATGGAGCTGGCAAAAACGCCGCTCGAAACAGTTATTCGCGAATTCCGTGCCTACCGCCTTGAGGAGGGGCTTGATGGTATTGAGACCGAAGAGCCTGACCAAGCGCATTTCGAAGCCGTGCTTCGAGGTGTTGTTGAGCACCAAACCGTAATTGATCGTCGTATCGATGGTCAGTTGTCAGAAGGCTGGAAATTGAGCCGCATCGACAGCACTTTGCGTGCTATCTTGCGCTGTGGGGCTTTTGAGCTGATGTTTTTAACCCATGTTCCGCCAAAGGCTGTGACGTCTTGCTATACGGATTTGGCGCACGGATTTTTTGATGGGCCCGAGGGCGGCATGACCAATGCACTGCTAGATAAACTCGCGCGTAACCTCGAAGATGAGAGAATTTGATTTTATAGCCCGATTGCGCGCCTGTGCGGGCGATCACGAGACAGGCTTGGATTTATCCGATGATGCGGCGCGCTATGCCCCGCCAGCGGGTTGCGACCTTGTTTTGTCGACCGATGCCATGCAACGCGGCCGCCATTTTCGCGAGACTGACGCGCCCGAGATCGTTGCGCGACGCGTGGTCGCCGCTGCCGTCTCGGATTTGATTGCCAAGGGCGCTCGTCCACAAGGTTGTTTGATGAGTTTTGCCCGGCATCCGGAGTGGGATGACCCATGGCTCGAGGCCTTTGTTGTCGCCTTTGCGGCGGCGCTCAAGAGTTTCGGCCTGAGCCTATGGGGCGGCGATACGATCGATGGCTTTGGACAAATCGGCCTGACTGTGATCGGGATCGTGACCGCGGGTAAAATGGTGCCGCGCAAGGGCGCTCAAATTGGTGATGATGTTTATGTCACGGGCACGATCGGGAGTGCTTTTCTCGGGCTCCATGGTCGTGCCGATCCGGTCCTTGACCTCTATAGCGACCCAGCACCGCCTCTAGGGTTCGCGCCGGCTTTGATCGATCATGCATCCGCTGCTCTCGACATTTCCGATGGTTTGGCAATTGATTTGGATCGCATATGTGAACTAAGCCAGGTCGCCATGCAGATCGATGTTGAAGCCGTTCCGCTGTGTTCGGCCGGGGAGGCCTATATTACAGATCACTCGGTCGCTAATTTGATAGCTGGCGGTGATGACTACCAAGTGGCGTTTACCGCCGCGCCGGCGCACCGCGCTTATTTCGACGCGCAAGCGGTGCAGGCTGATATTCGTTTGACACGAATCGGGCGCGTTACTGCGATCAAAAACAACGCCCAAGCTGATTTTAAGATGGCGGCGGGAGGCGATCTCGAATTAACCCGTCGCGGATTTCAGCATTTTTAGAAAAATAAGTGGCTAACTTCTGGTCTTTTATTGCTTTTTCCGCGAGATTTTGGCATTTTCCCAACACTTAAACCTCGAGGTCGCGGGGGTGCGACCTCTTTCTAGAAGTGGGGATATATAATGAGCACTTTAATGTGGCTGATCATCGGTGCTGGCGTCTTGGCAATTGTCTATGGCGCTTGGGCCGTTAGAAGCATTTTGGCGGCGGATGCCGGCAATGAACGGATGCAGGAAATTGCATCCGCAATTCAAACCGGCGCGGGAGCCTATCTCAATCGCCAATACACAACCATTGCCATTGCCGGCGTTGTGATCGCGATCGTGGTCTATTTCTTGCTCGGCTTGAAAGTGTCTATCGGCTTTGTCGTCGGCGCGACCTTGTCAGGAGTTGCTGGTTATATTGGCATGCTGGTTTCGGTGCGGGCCAATGTGCGCACCACGCAAGCCGCTAGCGAAAGCCTCGGCGCTGGTCTTGCTATGGCGTTCAAATCGGGTGCCGTCACCGGCATGTTGGTTGCTGGTCTGGCTTTGTTGGCAGTGACGGTTTATTTCGCCGTGCTGCTGAACGTGTTTGAGCTGTCGCCAAACTCACGCGAAGTTGTTGACGCGCTTGTCGCGCTCGGATTCGGTGCATCTTTGATTTCGATTTTTGCGCGGCTTGGCGGCGGCATCTTTACCAAAGGTGCCGACGTTGGTGGCGACTTGGTTGGTAAAGTTGAAGCGGGTATTCCTGAGGATGATCCTCGGAACCCAGCAACGATTGCTGACAATGTTGGCGATAATGTTGGTGACTGTGCTGGTATGGCTGCAGACTTGTTTGAGACCTATGCCGTGACGATTGTTGCGACCATGGTTTTGAGCGCCATCTTCTTCTCAGCCAATACCATGACCATGATGATGTACCCGCTGGCGATTGGCGCCACCTGCATCGTGACCTCGATCATCGGCACCTTCTTCGTCCGCTTGGGTTCGAGCAACTCGATCATGGGCGCTCTGTATAAAGGCTTTATCGCGTCGGCTGTTCTGTCGCTGATTGCGCTTTATTTCGTCACTGATGAAGTCGTTGGTCTTGGCACGCCGCTGGTCGGCGGTGGGGAAGATTTCACCGGCATGGATCTCTATGTGTGTGGTGTTGTCGGTCTTGCCATCACGGGCTTTATTATCTGGATTACCGAGTATTATACAGGTGTGAACTATCGCCCTGTGAAGTCGGTCGCGGCTGCCTCGCAAACAGGTCATGGCACCAATGTGATTCAAGGGCTGGCCGTTTCCATGGAAGCGACGGCGCTTCCTGCTTTGGTCATCGTGGTTGGTATTATCGTTACCTATAACCTCGCCGGTCTGTTTGGTATTGCCATTGCCGTAACGACAATGTTGGCCCTGGCCGGCATGGTTGTGGCGCTGGATGCGTTCGGCCCAGTAACCGATAATGCTGGTGGTATTGCTGAAATGGCTGAGCTGCCGGAAGACGTTCGCAATACAACAGATGCGCTCGATGCCGTCGGCAACACGACGAAAGCCGTGACCAAAGGTTACGCGATCGGTTCTGCTGGCCTTGGCGCTTTGGTCTTGTTTGCGGCTTACACGCAGGATCTGAGCTACTTCACAGCCAATGCAACGGATTATCCGTATTTTGCTGGCGTGACGCCTGACTTCTCGCTGTCTAACCCCTATGTTGTTGCTGGCCTGTTCATTGGTGGTTTGCTGCCATATTTGTTCGGCGCCATGGGCATGATGGCCGTTGGTCGTGCGGGGGGTGCGATTGTTGAGGAAGTGCGTCGTCAATTCCGCGAGCATCCTGGCATTATGAAGGGCACGGAAAAGCCTGACTATGGTCGCGCAGTTGACCTGCTGACCAAGGCGGCTATCAAAGAAATGATCATTCCATCTTTGCTGCCCGTTTTATCACCAGTGGTTCTGTATTTCGTCGTCGAAGCGGTTGCGGATCGCTCGGCGGCCTTCTCGGCACTGGGTGCAATGTTGCTCGGCGTTATCGTGACCGGCTTGTTTGTGGCTCTGTCCATGACATCTGGTGGCGGCGCTTGGGATAATGCCAAGAAATATATCGAAGATGGTAATTTTGGTGGTAAGGGCTCTGAGGCTCATAAAGCCGCTGTCACCGGCGATACAGTCGGCGATCCTTATAAGGATACGGCTGGTCCGGCAGTGAACCCAATGATCAAAATCACCAATATCGTTGCCCTTCTGATGCTTGCCATTTTGGCGCATTAGTCGGTACACCGAACAAGAAGAAAGCCCCGAACTTCGGTTCGGGGCTTTTTTTTGGTAAAAATTTAGAAAATTAAACTGGCCTAGTTGCGGCCACCACCGCTACCACCAGAATCGAAGCGACCAAGATTGCCGAAGATTTGCTGCAAGAACGACATTTCTTTGCCCGAGGTCGGCGTAATACGATCTACGAAAGCAACGATATTCCCATTCTCAAGACCATAATAGCCGTAGTCGGAGAGGTTTCCGTCGTCACCAAAATAGATGGCTAGAACGCGGCGCTCGACCTCTTCAGGTTTTTTGTAGGTATGGGTCTCGGTGCGGATATAAATATAGTAAAAAGTCTGGTTTTCAATCACCGAGCTTGTCGTAGGTGTGCCGAGCAATTGCTTGACTTGATCAGGGGTCATTTGACCGCGTTGTAATTGCTCAATTGGCGCGTCCTCGAAAACATAACCGTGATTATGGATGACGGGCGAGCAGGCGCTGCTGAGTGCGAGGCTACTCGTTAACAAGGCTGCGCCTATCAGTTTATTGATTTTGCTGTGTCGCGTCATACATACCTCTCAGGTGACATTAAGCTTGCAACCACTGCCCGCAAGCTATACTGATTTCGCTTGGGCGGCAATTCTTTAGCTAAGGTTTGGAGACGATGTTAAGCCTTTTTAAGAAAAAACGAGATCGACTAGATGTTGGTGCGCTGTACCAGCAACTGGTTGAGAGATCGCGGAACCCGATTTTTTATACGCAATGCGGCGTGCCGGACACGATCGATGGTCGTTTTGACCTTTTGGGGTTGCATGTCCATTTGGTGTTGCGTGAAATCCGCCGCCGCGGGCAGGGGCGGGAGGCTCTGGGTCAGGCGGTTTTTGACGCGTTTTTCGGTGATCTCGATCAGGGGTTGCGCGAGTCTGGTGTCGGCGATTTGAGCGTTGCAAAAAAAATCCGCAAAATGGCCGAGGCGTTTTACGGCCGCGCCGCAGCTTATGACGCCGCCATGGGGCAAGCCATCGCCCAGGTCGCCTGTAAATCTATTTTAAGCGCGGCGATCGCTCGCAACGTCTTACAGACTGAGCCCACTGGATGCTCGGACATGTTGGCATCTTATAGTATTGAGCTTGAGCGAAGCCTAAGTGAGGCATCCTTAGATGATATCGTAAGCGGTGATATCTTGAAGACGGCGCCGCATTTGACGGGGAACTAAAATGCAAATCGAAGATGGGTTTCACCTTTTCTTAACGGTTGAGGATATTCCGGTCGCGGGCCTGGACATCGAGCCTGTGGTTGCCAATGCGATTATTCCGAGTTTATGCGAGCGCTTTTTGATCGATGATTTGCAAAATGTTTCAATTAAAGCGCATGCCGCCCGATTTGATAAAGAAGGCTTTTTTCTGCGCGGGCGGATGCGTGCCGATGTTCTACAGGCTTGCGTCGTGTCGCTTGAACCGGTGTGGTCGCATGTTGAAGCTCATTTTGAGGTTGAGTTCCAACCAGAGGCGCATGTTGCGGCTCTGGATATTAATCCAGAGGATTTTGAGACCGAAATACCCGAGCCGATTGGCGCCGAAGGGGCGGATATTGGAGATGTGATCGGGCAGATATTTGCGCTCGAGATCCCGCTTTATCCGAAGCATCCAGATGCTGCATTAGACCCCAATTTTGCCTCAGAAATGGCAGAAAAAGAGGCATCTCCGTTTGCGGTTCTGCGAAACTTAGAAAAAAAATAGCTGTTATCTTGTGTTGGATGCAAAATTGTCGCATCTTCTGGCAAATTTGAGCGATCTGCTTCGTCAGATCAGGTTTGAGGGATTTCAGTGTTGTCAAATGTAACCATTGCGGTCGACGCTATGGGCGGAGATCATGGGCCGGATACGGTCATTCCGGCATTAGCGGGTGTCTGTGAACTTCACCCGCAAGCGCGTTTTAGAATATTTGGGTTGGCGGAAGTCGTAGAGGCAAAGCTAGCCGCGTACCCGTTGTTGCAGGAGCGTTCTCGTTTCATTGCCAGCGAAGTTGCCATTGCAATGGATGAAAAGCCGGGCAATGCATTACGGCGGGGTCGTAAAACCAGTTCGATGTGGCAGGCGATCGACGACGTGAAATCTGGCCATGCGCAGGCTTGTATTTCAGCCGGAAACACGGGTGCTCTGATGGCCATGTCGAAGGTAATTTTGCGCATGATGCCAGGTATTGAACGTCCTGCTTTGGCCGCGATTTGGCCAACAACGCATGGTGAATGTATTGTTTTAGACGTCGGCGCGACGATTGGTATCTCACCAGCGCAATACGCACAATTTGCTATTATGGGCCAAGCATATGCGCGGATCGTACTCGGCATCAATTCGCCACGCGTGGCGCTGTTGAATGTCGGTGTCGAAGATATGAAGGGTACCGACGGTATTAAAGAGGCGGCGCGTTTGCTGGCCGAGAGCGGGTTGAATTTTACCGGCTTTATTGAAGGTGATGGTATCGGCCAGGGTCATGCCGATGTTGTGGTGACCGATGGGTTTACCGGTAATGTTGCGCTTAAAGCGGCCGAGGGTACGGCGCGGCAAATCACGCAAATGTTGCGCGAGTCGATTAGCGCAAGCTGGCTCAGTCGATTGGGGTATTTATTGGCGCGTGATGCTTTCGCCGTGTTGCGCGAACGCCTTAATCCTAATGCCTCGAATGGCGGTATTTTTTTGGGCGTCAATGGTATTGTCGTTAAAAGCCATGGTGGCGCGGATGAGGGTGGGTTTGCTTCAGCGGTAGAAGTTGCCATTGATGTAGCAAAGGCCGAGATGGCGAAGCGTATCGCGAGTGATGTTGAAGACATGCAAGTCTTGTTGGAAAATGCTTGGGCCGAACGGCTCGATTAAATTATAGCCACAAGGATTGAAATGAAGAAGAAAGCGGCAATAACGGGAATAGGTCATTATCTCCCTCAACATATTGAATCCAATGCCGCCCTATCGGGAAGGTTGCAAACCTCCGACGACTGGATCACTGAGCGCACTGGCATCAAACAACGCCATATTGCGGCTGATGGTGAGTTAACGTCTGATTTAGCGACGGCGGCGGCGCAACGCGCTTTGCTCAATGCTGGATGTGATGTCAAAGATATTGATCTGATTATCGTGGCAACGACGACGCCTGATCATACCTTCCCGTCGACAGCTTCTTATACGCAAGCCAAACTCGGCGTTCGTGCAGGTGTTCCTGCTTTCGATGTACAAGCTGTTTGCTCGGGCTTTGTTTATGCGTTGTCAGTTGGGTCGGCTATGGTCTCAGCCGGGCAAGCGCAAAAGGCGCTGGTCATCGGCGCCGAGATTATGACGCGTATTCTGGATTGGGAGGATCGCACGACAGCAGTTCTTTTTGGTGACGGCGCCGGCTGCGTTGTGCTCGAAGCGGTTGCAGATGACGATCCACGCGGCGTAATTGACCATCACCTTGCCTGCGATGGAGCCAAAGCTGATTTGCTATATGTCGATGGTGGGCCAGCGCTCGATCAACGCGTTGGCTTCTTGCGTATGAAAGGGCGGGAAGTTTTCCGCCATGCCGTCGAAAATATCAGCGACACGGTCAGCCAGTTACTCGAACGAAATCGGCTGACTGTGAATGACATTGATTGGTTTGTTCCGCATCAAGCCAATAAACGGATTATTGATGCCGTCGCCAGCCGAATAGGCCTGCCCGCTGAGAAGACCGTCATAACGGTTGATCAACACGCCAACACATCAGCAGCATCGATTCCTCTTGCGCTTTCTTTCGCGGTTCAAGACGGGCGTATTAAGCCTGGCGACTTAATCATGACCGAGGCGATGGGCGGCGGATTCACTTGGGGCGGGAACCTTTTCCGTTTGTAATTTCTAGGTTTTTAGCTTGCCGAATTTCTTCTCTCCGTGCATAATTCGAGGGTCGGAGGAATGCCTATGAGTTCAAAAACGGTTACTAGAGCAGATTTGAGCGAAGCCATTGTTCGGAAAATTGGATTGCCTCGTAGTGAGGCAGCGGAAATCGTTGAAGCCGTTCTCAATGAGGTTGCCGGCGCATTGGTTTCAGGGCAGAACGTCAAGTTATCTTCCTTTGGGTCTTTTCTATTGCGAGATAAACGTGCCCGCATGGGTCGCAACCCAAAAACCGGTGAAGAAGTGCCGATCACGCCACGTCGCGTTCTATCGTTTCGGCCGAGCCATGTCCTCAAAGATCGTTTAGCTCGTCCGTCTAACGGATAACATGTTGGTGGCGGATGACCGACAAAGCCGATAGCGCCTACAAAACAATTGGTGAGGTCGCCGAAGAACTCGGGCTGCAACAGCATGTCCTCCGATTTTGGGAAACCAAGTTTTCACAATTACAGCCAATTAAAAGTGGCCGCGGGCGGCGGTTGTATCGGCCCGAAGACGTTCATCTCGTAGCCGGCATTAGAGATCTTTTGCATGAGCGCGGCTTTTCGATCCGCGGAGCGCAACAATATATTTCGGAAAATGGGGTCGAGGCTGTGCGTCGGCAAATGTCGAGCGGCGCGGGCGGTGAGACGCGCGCTATCGCTGATACCGTATCGCGGTTAGAGCAAATTAAAGATCTGCTTCAGCGCGCCCGGGTTGAATTGCAGGCCCCCGCGTCCTGACACGTAAATTTCTTGCTTGAAACTTATCCTCTGGCTTGCCTTACGCTGGCAAAGAGCCTAGAAAACCTATCAACGGAGTGTAGCGCAGCCCGGTAGCGCACTTGTCTGGGGGACAAGGGGTCGTCGGTTCAAATCCGGCCACTCCGACCAGCTCACCGAGGGGATTGGGCTCACAATGCGAGCAATTTCCAAGGTCGGGCAGGTCATTGTAGTGATGAGTTTAAGGAGTTTCTTATGACGTCTATTCTACCGATTGCACTGTTTGTTTTGGCTTTCGTTGTCTTGAACATCGTCACCAATGGCCGGATCGACTAAGGTTTCGAGCCTTAGTCGGGGCGTTGCATCCACCAAATAATGGCGCCTGCTGGTATCGTCCAAATCAACCCCGTGACCACATAAAAGAAGAACATGGCGACTTGGCCAGATGGGGCCCAGTCGCTGACCGCTATGGTCATAATACCTAGGGCATAAAAAAACAGCAGGACAAGTAATAGGATTAGCCCTATCAGTTTACGGATCCTGATCGGAAGCCATGGTCGCGGCATGATCACCTCTATAAGCATAAATACCAACTGTTCTTAGCAGGTCGGGTCAGGACTGGCGAGGCTTTGTACGCGCTTTTTGGTCGCAATGTTGGAGGCCACGGGCTGGTGTATATAAGGTCTATGCAGTCGCATCCTAACCATATGTCGCGTTCGCATGAGAGGTTGGTCGCTCTCTGGCTTTTTGCTGTTTGCGTTTTGATTTTTTCGATGGTTGTTGTTGGCGGCTTAACGCGGCTCACCGATAGCGGTCTGTCGATAACCGAATGGCAACCGATTTTGGGAGCGATTCCACCCTTGAGCGAGGCAGACTGGTTGTCCGCCTTTTATAAATACCAGGAGATCCCAGAATACCACTTGATTAATAAAGGGATGAGCCTTGAGGCGTTTAAATATATTTATTGGTGGGAGTGGGGACATCGGTTTCTTGGACGAATTATCGGCGTCGTGTTTTTTGTTCCCTTACTCTATTTTGCCCTGACGCGGCGTCTGTCGGCCTCGATGTTTTGGCCGCTTCTCGGGATTTTCTGTCTCGGGGCGCTGCAAGGCGGCATGGGTTGGTATATGGTGCAAAGCGGCTTGAGCGACCGCGTGGATGTCAGCCAATATCGTCTTGCGGCTCATCTGATCCTCGCGCTGGTGCTATTTTCCTGTTGTTTTTGGCTGGGGCTTCGCTTGTGGTGGCAGGGCGAAATCTTACCGGCCAGCGGGCGGCGGGTGGTGTTTGGCGGTGTCTTGGTGGCTAGCATATTTATCCAAGCTTTCCTTGGTGCTTTGGTCGCGGGGACAGACTCGGGGCTGATTTATAACACATGGCCACTCATGGACGGCGATTTTGTGCCTAAAGGGGTTTTTGGGGCCAGCGGGACGATGACGGATGCCTTTGAGCATCCGCTGACGATCCAATTCAACCATCGAATTTTCGCTTATGCCCTAGTGTTTCTGGTGTTCGCCGAGCTTTATTTAGTTAATCGTCGGCGCGAAGCTGACGCGATCCGGCGCTCGGCGGCAATTTTGGCCTTAACGGTTGTGCTGCAAGCTGTTTTAGGCATCACGACGTTAATCTACGCTGTTCCCCTGCATCTGGGGGTCATGCATCAAGGCATGGTCGTGCTGGTGATTGCGGCTGGTTTATACCATTTGACCTGCTTGCGGCGGCATAATCCGACAATGTCATATAGGTAATATAATACCTATTTTATAAACCATTGAAATAAATAATATAAATAATGAATTGGTGCCAAAAAATGATTTGCCAAGTGTTTTTCGATTGCTTATAAGCGGGACGAACTTCTTACACAGGATGTCAAGCATGAGAACGTTTTCTGCAAAGCCGTCGGATATCGAAAAGAAATGGGTTTTGATAGACGCGGAAAATATGGTTGTTGGCCGGCTCGCCGCTATTATTGCGACCCGTCTGCGCGGTAAGCATTTGCCGAGTTTTACACCGCACATGGATTGCGGCGATAACATCGTCGTGATCAATGCCGATAAAGTGAAATTCACGGGCAATAAAACCAAAGACAAAACCTATTACCGTCACACGGGTCACCCGGGCGGGATTAAAGAAACGACGCCACAAAAAATCATGGAAGGTCGTTATCCAGAGCGGGTTTTGGAACTGGCTGTTAAGCGGATGATGCCGGGCGGCCCTCTAACGCGCAAACAACTTGGAAATTTGCGGATTTATGCTGGTACAGAGCACCCGCACGAGGCGCAAGCGCCGGAAGCGCTAGATGTCGCGGCGATGAATTCGAAGAATGTGAGGAACTAGCATGTCGGAAACTACTCTCGAAAATCTCGATCAAGCATTGGGACAAGAAACAGTTGCCGCGCCGGTTTCTGTACCGAGCGAGCCACAAATTGATGCCAATGGTCGTGCCTATGCCACTGGTAAACGAAAAAATGCAGTTGCACGGGTATGGGTAAAGCCAGGTGCTGGCCGTATTACGGTTAATGGCCGGGACGAAGAAACCTATTTCGCTCGTCCAGTATTGCGCATGATCCTGCGTCAGCCTTTGGTTGCTGCTGGCCGCCTTGACCAATATGACATCGTTGCCACAGTGACGGGCGGCGGGTTATCTGGCCAAGCTGGTGCTGTGCGTCATGGTATTTCAAAAGCCCTGACGCATTACGAACCCGAGCTTCGGGCCGTGTTGAAAAAAGGCGGCTTCTTGACCCGCGACTCGCGTGTCGTTGAGCGTAAGAAATACGGCCGAGCGAAAGCGCGGCGTAGCTTCCAATTCTCGAAGCGCTAAGCAGTCCTTTTGGTTTCAAAATGGGCCTGCCGGCGACGGCGGGCCCTTTTTATTTGGGATGGTCAAGAGTGCGAGCGGCATGTATATAAGGCCCTAGAATTGTCGGTTTTTGTGATTTGAAACGGCTTGCTTTCGCGGGCTTTTGGTACGGACTCGAACAGATTGAGAGAAATATGACGACTGTAGAAGCTGGATCAGATGTATCGGTCATGGATATTCAAACCATGTTGCCACACCGTTACCCGTTTTTGCTGGTAGACCGTGTGACCGAAATGGAGCGCGATGAGCGTGGCGTCGGGATTAAAAATGTTACGGCGTCGGAACCATGGTTTACGGGGCATTTTCCGGAGCGTCCGATTTTCCCGGGCGTGTTGATAGTCGAGGCCATGGCGCAAACAGCGGCGATCATTGTGATTAGCTATATGCGCCGCGAAATGCCCGAATTTAGGGCCGAGTCGGTGTATTTTATGTCAATCGATAAGGCACGCTTCCGGCATCCCGTGATCCCAGGAGATCAGATGCGGATCCATGTCGAGAAAATTAATCAGCGCCGTATGGCTTATAAATTTGCCTGCGTCGCGAAAGTGAATGACAAAGTTGTGGCAGAGGCTGAAG
>JAYODZ010000190.1:0-2181 GCA_038106515.1 Rhodobiaceae bacterium | reverse complement strand
CGCTGTCACGGCCTCTTCTATAGACAAATTAGAGGTATCAAGCAATAGGGCATCTTCGGCTTGCCGCAAGGGGGCGGTGGCGCGGTTTTGATCACGGGCGTCGCGTTGTTCAATGTCGTGCAAAACCTCGGCCAAAGCCAGCGACGGGTCGGTTTGCACCAGCTCCTTCCAACGGCGCTCGGCGCGGATGTCGGCCCGCGCTGTGATAAACAGTTTATGCGGCGCGTCAGGGCAGACAATGGTTCCAATATCACGCCCGTCGAGGATACAGCCTGGCGTGGCGCGGGCTGCAAAATCGCGTTGAAATTGCAAGATCGCGGTGCGGACTTCGGGCATGGCGGCAACAATAGAGGCATCCTTGCCAGTTTGCGCCGAGCGCAGTTCAGCCTGTAGGTCTGCCGCATCGAGCTGATCTGGCTCCAGGCGTGTGGCAGCGGCAACGGCCGCGACTTCGTCGGCAACATTGTGCCCGGCTTGTCGGACCAACACGGCAACCGCGCGATATAGCGCTCCTGTATCGAGATAGGCATAGCCAAAATGCGCCGCTAAACGCCGCGCAATGGTGCCTTTGCCAGAGGCCGCCGGCCCGTCAATGGCAATTGGCGAGCTGATGGTGCGGCTCATGTGCTGTCGCCTTTGGCGAAATCAACCCCAAGGCTTTGCATCAGAGGCATAAAATTGGGGAAGCTGGTGGCGATCATGCTGACATCGTCAACTGTAATGGCGGTCTGGCTGGCTAACCCGAGCAGCAGAAAACTCATGGCAATGCGGTGGTCGTGATGCGTGGCCACCAACCCGCCGCCGGGGATTTTGCCGCCGCCATAAATATCGAGGCCATAAACGATCAGGCTATCCGCTTCAATTTCCGCAACAATGCCATTGGCGCGCAGGCCGTCGCATATCGCCGCCAGACGGTCACTTTCTTTTACCCGCAACTCGCCCAGACCATGGAAAACACTTTTGCCACGGGCCACGGCAGCAACCATAGCAAGCGCCGGGTATTCGTCAATCATCGACGGCGCGATGGCGGCCTCGACCTCCACCCCCTGTAGCGCAGCGGCGCTAATGCTCAAATCGGCAACGGTTTCTCCTGCGGCTTGGCGTTCATTTTGCCAGACAATATCGGCGCCCATGCGCGCGAGGACTGCAAACAGGCCTTCGCGATGCGGGTTGCGCATGACATTGCGAATGCTAACCTGCGAGCCAGGCACCAGAAGCGCAGCAATCGCTGGGAAAGCCGCTGATGACGGATCCCCCGGCACCTCGATCTGACAGGCCTGTAGTTGTTTTTCACCGCGCAAACGTACATGCACACCATCTTCTTCGACCGTGGTCTCGAGATCGGCGCCAAATAAGATGAGCATGCGTTCCGTGTGATCGCGGGTCGGATGCGGTTCGATCACGCATGTTTCGCCTGGGGCGCTCAGGCCCGCTAGCAGAATGGCTGATTTTACTTGCGCGGATGCCACCGGCAAGCGGTAGCGCAGCGGTATCGGGCGTTCTGGCCCCGTTAAAGTCAAGGGTAGGTGATCTTGCGCATCCGGCATTATGCCGAGACCCATTTGCCGCAACGGATTGAGGACGCGCTGCATCGGGCGTTTCGATAAAGACGCATCGCCGATCAGCGTGACGGTGCACGGGCTGCCAGTCAACAGCCCCATGGTGAGCCGACATCCGGTGCCGGCATTGCCGAAATCAACCGGCTGATCGGGGGATATAAAATTGCCGAGACCGCGGCCCTCAACATCCCAGCTACCATCGGCATGACGCGTGACACGGGCGCCAAAAGCCTGCATGGCGCGCGCTGTTGCTAGCACATCATCGCCTTCTAGCAGGCCGGTAATATGGGTCTTACCGAGCGCAATGGCTCCAAGCATTAAACTGCGGTGGGATATCGATTTATCGCCCGGGATGACGACATCGCCGCGCAAAGCCTGCGCTGGCTGGCCGCACCGCACGGGACCTGTCAGCTTGTCTTGTTCTGGCGTCACCAAATTGCTCTCCTCACCAGCTTTTGGCTCTGTTTTGTGGCTTTGTCCACAGTCGATCTATAGAAGTTCTGTTTTAAGGACTTGCTTTGGCAAAATAAATCACTTTGTATCATTTTTGCTTTTGACAGACGCGGCTTCTCATGGCAAGGGAGCTTAACACTGGTAGGGAGGTAAAGCGTGGCTGATCCAA
>JAYODZ010000040.1:0-15166 GCA_038106515.1 Rhodobiaceae bacterium | reverse complement strand
TGATCCTCGATATGTCGGTTGAGGAGGGTGCGCGCCTGGTGATCTCGGCCGGACTATCGGACGAAGAAGAATAGAGCCTTAGCCAGCTTCGAGAAATTTCAACGCTTCGGTGCGTTCGAATAAATAGAGCAATTGTCGGATGGCTTGACCACGCGGCCCGAGTAATTGCGGATCCTGATCTAGAACGAGGCGCGCATCGTCGTGTACCGCTGGCAAGAGGCTGGCATGGGCATCGAGATCGGCAATTTTAAACTGTGGCAAACCGCTTTGCCTTGTTCCTAAGACCTCGCCGCTGCCACGAAGCCTGAGGTCTTCCTCGGCAATATCAAACCCGTCTTGGCTTTGCCGCATGATTTCAAGTCGCGCGCGGGCAATTTCACCCAGCGGACCGCGATAGAACAAAATACAATTAGATGGTTTGTCGCCGCGACCTACGCGACCGCGTAATTGATGCAACTGCGCCAATCCAAAACGCTCGGCGTGTTCGATAATAATAGTGGTCGCTTCGGGGACGTCGACACCGACCTCGATGACGGTGGTCGCAACCAGTATAGACAGCTCGCCATCGGCAAATTGCTGCATTACCTTATCTTTCTGGTCGGCCTTCATTTGGCCGTGGATCAGGCCAATGGCGTCGCCGTAGGTGCCGCGTAAATCGGCAAAACGCGCTTCGGCGGCGGCGAGATCGCTTAATTCCGACTCTGAAACGAGCGGGCAAACCCAGTAGCCACGTTCGCCCCGCGCAATCAGTCGCGCTAGCCCTTGCTTAAGATCGGCATAGCGATCAAAGCTGATAAGCCGGGTATCGATCGGTTGGCGCCCAGCTGGTTTATCGGTGATGCGCGAGATATCCATATCGCCATAGGCGGCTAGGGTCAGCGTGCGGGGGATCGGCGTGGCCGTCATAACAAGAATATTAGTCCCGCCTTCGCTGGAATTGCCCTTGCGGCCCAATTGTAAACGCTGTTTGACGCCAAAGCGGTGCTGTTCATCGACAATGGCCAACGCCAAGTCAGCGAATTCAACATCATCTTGGAACAAGGCATGCGTTCCAAAGACAACCGGAGTCTCGCCCGTAGCAATTTGCTCAAGCGCCTTTTCCCGTGCTTTACCCTTATTGCGCGAGGTTAATAGTAACCAGGGAACACCAAGCGCTTCGCAATATGGCCCCAATGTCGCCGCATGTTGGCGGGCTAGGATTTCTGTCGGCGCCATTAGGGCGACTTGTTTCCGCGCTTCGACGGTCTGCAACATCGCCATCATCGCGACAAAGGTTTTACCGCTGCCAACGTCGCCCTGCACCAAACGTAGCATCCTTTTATCGTCTTCGAGATCGGATGCTATGTCTTTAACGGCCGATTGCTGACCGGCGGTCAAAGCGAAGGGTAATTGTTCGAGGAACGCGTGGCGTAATTGGCCATCGCCGCGCACGCTTTGACCAGCAATAATCTGTTTGTTGCGGCGGATCAGGTTGAGAGTGATTTGATTGGCCAATAATTCATCATAAGCGAGCCTTTGGCGGGCTGGCGCATTAGGCATAATATCGGCTGCGGCAGTCGGACTGTGGGCGGCAGCGACGGCATCATGCCAATGCGGCCAGGCTTGCTTGTCGAGCCAAGCTGGATCTTGCCACTCGGGGAGCTGAGGTAGGCGCGGCACTGTTTGCGCGATAGCCTTACGCAAGGTTTGCAAACTAATCCCAGCGGTTAGCGGATAGACCGGCTCGCGTTGTGGAATTTCCGCCGCTGCGGCAGGTGTGACAACATGATCGGGATGCACCATTTGCCAGGTATCGCGATATTGCTCGACCCGACCCGAGACGATCCGGGTGCTTCCCTCAGGCGCTAATTTTTGCAACCAGTCACCTCGCGCCTGAAAAAATACCAAATCCATAAAACCAGTCGCATCAGAGACAGTAATCCGATACGGCAAGCCACGCCGTCGCGCTGGTTGGTGCTTCACAATGTCGACCTGACAAGTTGCGATCCGGCCCGCCTCGAGTGCCGCAAGGCTCGGCCGATAACTGCGATCAATAATCTGATAGGGCATATGCCACACCAGATCGATGAGGCGACGTCCAATAAATCCCTCAAGCTGGTGCGACAGACGCGGCCCAATACCGCGCAAGGTCTCAACATCAGCAAACAGGGGATCGAGAGGGCTTGGTCGCATGCTTCATCCTAAGTGCGATTCCGGTTCGGAAGGGTGACAGAAGTCGCAAAAAGCACTATATCACCCGTTCAATAGGAATTGTCATGCAGTTAGAAAAACTTTCGCCACGCCGCAAGAAACTCTATTTCCGCTCATGCCACCGCGGCATTAAGGAAATGGACCTGGTGTTTAGCCGCTTCGCTGAACATGTCTTGGCCGATCTGCCCGAGGCTGAATTAGATGACTATGAGCGCATTCTCGAACTTCCCGACACAGACCTTTTTGCTTGGGCCACAGGGCGGCAAGAGCTCCCGGCGGATATGCGGTCACCCTTACTCGACCGGCTATTGACACTCGATTACATGCAATCATGAGCGAAACATCGCTGGATTTAACGCAGGCTTTAAAGCGACTGACGGGCAGTGAGGGGCGCCTCAAAATCGGTCAGGTGCCGACGGGCTACGACGCGTGGGTGATCGCCGATCTGGCCCGTTTGAGCGGTCAACGTGTCTGCGTCGTTGTTCGCGATGCGCCGCGTATGGACGAGCTCAGCCGCGCGCTGGCATTCTTTGCGTCTTCGCTCGCGGTCATTTCTATTCCAGCTTGGGACTGCTTGCCTTATGACCGCGTTTCGCCGCAAGCAAGTTTAATGGCACAACGCCTCGCGGGATTGGCGCGAGCGGCGCAACTCGAAGGCCAACCCCATATTGTGCTGATGACGATTTCTAGCGCTTTGCAACGCCTACCGAGCCGCGCTCATATCGCAGAGCACGTGTTTTCTGCTCGTCCGGGCAATGCCATATCGAGTGAGGCTCTAACCAATTATCTCTCACTTAACGGATTTAGCCGCAGCGCGACAGTTCGCGAGGCCGGCGAATATGCCGTGCGGGGCGGTATTATTGACTTGTTTCCCCCTGGTGAGGATATGCCGTATCGGCTTGATTTTTTTGGCGACACGCTCGAGTCGATCCGCCTATTTGACCCCGAAAGCCAAAAGACGTCAGGACAGGCGACGCACCTCGATTTGGTTCCAGCCGGCGAAGTACTTTTGGACGCTGCCGCCATAAAACGCTTTCGGCAAGGTTATGTCCGTTTGTTTGGCGGTCAGGCCAGCAGCGACAGTTTATATGAAACGATTTCAGCCGGTCAGCGCGTCGCCGGCATGGAGCATTGGTTGCCCTTGTTTCACGAAACGCTTGAGACGGTTTTCGATCATCTGGGCACAGGCCTTTGGGTGTTGGACCATCAAATCGATGAAGCTGGCGATGAACGCCGCGCCCAAATCGAAGATTATTATAATGCGCGCCACGAAGCGATAGAGGCGCAAAAATTCAACGTTTCGCCCATTCGTCCCTGTCCAGTCGAGATGCTGTATCTGCCTCTCGACGACTGGAAGCAGAATTGCGCATCCGTGTGTCAGCGTTTGGTGACGCCATTTTCACTGGCCGATCATGCCGCTCATATCAATTTACCAGCCAAGGCCTGTCGGAATTTTGCGGCTGAGCGGGCGCAAGGCGATATCAATATTTTTGACTGTCTGATCGAGCATCTCGGAGCACAAACTCGAGCTGGCAAAAATATTATTATTGATTGCCTAAGCGACGGGGCGCGAAGCCGTATGGCCGGTCTCATTGTCGATCACGGGTACGGCAACCAGCGTCTGATTGAGACCCGAAGCGAGCTTGAAAATCTGAAAGCGGGGGTCCTCGGCCTGACCGCCATAGGTCTCGCCAATGGCTTTACCACTGATGAACTGGTGATCATTGGCGAGCAGGATATTCTCGGCGATCGCATGATCCGCGCCAGTAAGCGCAAACGCGCAGAAAACTTCCTAACCGAAGCTTCGAGCCTGCAAATTGGCGATATTGTCGTGCATATCGATCACGGTATCGGGCGTTTCGAGGGGCTGGAGACTGTTTCAGTGACGGGCGCGCCGCACGAATGTTTGCGTCTGATTTATCACGATAATGCACGGCTTTTCTTACCTGTAGAGAACATCGAATTGTTAAGCCGTTATGGTGGCGATGACGCTACAGTGATGCTCGACCGCCTCGGCGGGCAAGCCTGGCAAAATCGAAAAGCGCGCTTAAAAGAGCGCCTCAATTTAATTGCCGATAAGTTGATCCAAATTGCCGCTGAACGAAGCCTGCACGATGCTGATCGGTTTATGCCGATGGCGGGCTTGTATGATGAATTTAGCGCACGTTTTCCCTATGAAGAGACAGAAGATCAGTTCGATGCGATTGAAGCCGTGATCGAAGATCTCTCGCGCGGGCGCCCAATGGATCGTCTGATCTGCGGTGATGTCGGTTTTGGCAAAACCGAAATTGCCTTGCGTGCGGCACAGATTGTCGCCATGGGGGGCGCCCAAGTTGCCCTGATTGCGCCGACAACGCTCTTGGCGCGCCAACACGCCCGCAATTTTAAAGCGCGGTTTGCCGGCATGCCCGTTAATATTGGCGAATTATCACGCATGGTGGAGAGCAAAACGGCAAGCGAAACCCGCGCCGGTCTAGCCTCTGGCCAGGTCGATATTGTGGTCGGCACGCATGCCCTGCTGAGCGATTCGATAGCTTTTAAGCGCCTCGGTCTTGTTATTGTCGACGAAGAGCAACATTTCGGCGTCGCTCACAAAGAAAAGCTAAAAGAACTGCGCACTAATGTGCATGTATTGACGCTGACGGCTACGCCCATTCCGCGAACGCTACAAATGGCTTTGAGCGGCGTGCGCGACTTGTCAATCATTGCGACACCCCCGGTGGATCGTTTGGCGATCCGGACATATATCACACCTTTTGATGGGGTAATCTTGCGTGAAGCTCTGTTGCGGGAGAAATATCGCGCCGGGCAAAGCTTTTTTATTGTTCCTCGGATTGCCGATTTACCCGAAATCGAGGAATTCTTGGGTGAGGCTGTGCCCGAGGTCCGCTATGTCGTGGCGCATGGGCAAATGACGGGCGCTGATCTCGAGGCCCGCATGAGCGCCTTTTATGATGGCCAATACGACGTCCTGGTCTCGACCAGTATTATTGAGTCTGGATTGGATATCCCGACCGCCAATACGATGATAATTCATCGCGCCGATATGTTCGGCTTAGCACAGCTTTATCAAATGCGGGGTCGCGTGGGGCGATCAAAACAGCGGGCCTATGCGTATCTCACCTATAGCGCCAGCAAACAGCTTACCCCGGCGGCGGAAAAACGGCTCGAGATTTTGCAATCATTAGATAGCCTCGGCGCCGGTTTTACGCTTGCAAGCCATGATCTCGACATGCGCGGAGCCGGAAATTTAGTTGGCGACGAACAGTCTGGGCATATTCGGGAGGTCGGCTACGAATTGTATCAGTCGCTACTCGAGGAGGCGGTTGCTAATCGGCAAGGCGTACAAGTGAAAGAAAACTGGTCGCCGCAGATTAATCTCGGCATTCCCGTCATGATCTCGGAAGCTTATGTACCCGATCTCGAATTGCGCATGGCGCTGTACCGCAGATTGTCGATGTTAGATCAAGACGAACAGATTGAGGGCTTCGCTGCAGAGCTTATAGATCGCTTTGGAAATCTACCTCAAGAAGTTGATAATCTTATTGAAATTGTAAAAATTAAATTACAATCGTATCGTTTAAACATCGCCAAAATCGATGTCGGGCCGAAAGGCGTGGTGGTAACTTTCCGCAATAATGAATTTGCTGCGCCCGAGGCTTTAATCGACTTTATTGGTCGTCAGTCACACCGCGTTAAGGTCCGACCGGATCAGACCCTGTTCCTGCGCGATGCGCTGGAAAAGCTCGATGACCGCATTCCGGCGCTAAAAGCTCTCATGGCTGCCCTCAACGGTCTTTTGCCCGAAATCGGATCGTCTTAAGAATTTTCAGCTTCGGGATTTTGTGCCAGACGTTCATGTGCTTTGGCGAAAATATTCGACAAATAATCAGGGTCTTGCGCTCCCATCAGTACAAATTTACCGCCCAACAGAAAGGCGGGCACGCCCGTTACACCCGCATCGCGCGCTTGCGCGTCTTGGCTTTCAATGGTGTCAAAATCGGCATTTGATGCCAGGGCTTCTGCCAATTCTTGCCGATCAAATCCGATTTCGACGCCAATATCGCACAGCGTCTCGATATTGCCGATATCGCGGCCTTGCTCGAAATAAGCCGTAAACAGAGCGTCAGCAATTTGATGTTGCCGCCCCATTAAGCCAGCCCAACGCGTTAAGCGGTGGGCGTTGGTCGTATTTGGGCTGCGCTCAATGGCGGTAAAATCGAATTGGATGCCTGTGCCGCCAGCCGCCGCCGTAATTTTATCACCGATTTTTTGCGCTCCACTGACACCAAATTTGGCCTCAAGATATTGCTTGCGGTCAACGCCTTCAAACGGGATCGACGGGTCCAAGCGATAGGGCCGCCAAACAATATTGATCTCGAAATCGCGTTTCGCCTTCAAAGCGACATCCAGTTTGCGCTTGCCAATAAAACACCAAGGACAAACAAAATCTGAAATAATGTCGATTTGCAGGGGGGATGGCATGGTCATAGGCGCTCCATAGTGGTCTAGCAGATTAAATCGTGCCATATTCTGCACCAAGTGTGAAAGCAAATGTTAGCGAGGCAATAGTAGAAATGGAAAAATTACTCGAAGGTAAAGTCGCGCTGGTTACCGGCGCTAGCTCTGGACTTGGATATCACTTCGCGCAAACTTTGGGTGCGGCTGGGGCACGCGTTATTATTGCAGCGCGCCGAACCGAAAAATTGTCCGAGTTAAGTGCCCATTTGACCTCTGCTGGCGTCGATCATTTGGTATTATCGCTCGATGTGACGCAAGTGGATAAAATCGCGGACGCTTTTGATGTCTGCGAAAAGGCCGGTTTCGCGGTCGATATTTTGGTTAATAATGCCGGCATTAACGTACCGAAAGCGAGCCTCGATATGACGCCGGCTGATTATGATCAAATCCTCGACACCAATACAAAAGCGGCGTTTTTTATGGCCTGCGAGGCGGCCCGCCGGATGGTAGCGCGCGGCGTTGCCGGGCGTGTGATCAACATCGCATCGGTTGGGGCGCAAAATGTCCTAACGGGTTTAACGGTCTATTGCATGTCAAAATCTGCCATCGCCATGATGACCCGCGGCCTGGCACGCGAGCTCGCCCGACAAAACATCAACGTCAATGGTATTTGCCCAGGCTATATCGAAACTGAAATCAATGACTTTTGGTGGAAAACAGATGCCGGCCAAAAGCAGATTAAATCGTGGCCAAAACGTCGCCTCGGCAACCCCGAAGATTTGGATGGCGCCTTGCTGTTATTATCTGGCCCAGCGGGTGCAGGCATGACGGGGACGCTGATCACCGTTGACGATGGACAATATATCTAATGCTGGTTGATAGTCACTGTCATCTCGATTTTCCTGATTTTGCCGAGGACTTTGACGCGATTCTAGATCGAGCCAGTGCGTCTGATGTTGGTTTGATGCTCACGATCTCAACGCATTTCTCGCGCGCCGATAAAATCATCGCCCTAGCCGAGAAAAGCGAGAGACTGCTGTGCTCAATCGGCATCCATCCGCACGAAGCGGGCAGTGAAGTCGAGGTTACAGCAGATCAAATTGCGGCCAAGGCGACGCATCCCAAAGTTGTCGGTATTGGCGAAACCGGCCTCGATTATTTTTATGAGCATAGTCCGATCAATGCTCAGAAGCGTAATTTCATCACCCATGTCGAAGCGGCGCGGCAAACGCAATTACCGCTAATTGTACATGCGCGTGATGCCGATGAGGACACGGCCGACATTCTCGAAGTTGAGATGAAAAAGGGGGCGTTTCCGGGCCTTATTCACTGCTTTACTGCCGGACCCGATTTGGCAAAACGGGCGCTCGATCTCGGGTTTTATATTTCAATCAGCGGTATCGCGACCTTTAAAAACGCTCGTGCTCTGCGCGATGTGATAGCCACTATTCCTTTGGAACGCCTTTTGGTTGAGACCGACGCACCTTATTTGGCGCCCGCGCCTCACCGAGGACGGCGAAATGAACCGAGCTTTGTCGCCCATACGGCCGCTTGCCTCGCCGAGATCAAAAACGTATCGCCTGCGGAAATTGCCGAGGTCACAACCAAAAACTTCTTCACGCTTTTTCAAAAAGCGCAAAACCCCACTCTTTAAGCGCGCGCTGCGATATTTAGATTATCGTTTGCGAGGCTCGCGAGCATTTTATCGGCGACAGGCTGGCGCAATTTTCTTTTACTTCCCGCATAAGCCCGGAGATCAAGGCTTTGTAGTGCCGCCGCACGCGCATAGGCTGTTTCCAGCAGTGCCTCCGAAGAACTAACCTCGTCGAGATAACCGACCGAGATGGCCTCTTGCGGATTATACAAACGCGCACCTAAAACCGCATCGGTGAGATTATGCTCGCCCAAACAATAGCGCGCCAATTCAACACCGAAATCGGGCATAACCATGCCGATCGCGGTTTCATTCAAGCCGAATTTAAAATCGCCCGCGCTTCCTATCCGATGATCGCCGGTGAGCATTAACAAACCACCTGCTGCCATAGCATGTCCCGAAGCAGCAATAACCACGGGCTGCGGGTGGGTTAGAATTTGCGCCAATAACTGCGCGCCAGTAGCGACCATTTCGCTTACGCGTTCTGGCTCGGTCTTCATCAATTTGAGGTCAAATCCAGCACAGAGTAAGCCCGGGCGTCCGGTGAGGACAACACTATTGGCTTCGCTGGCGGCGCGCGCGAAAGCCTGCGAGACAGCTTCCATCATGGCAAAGCCAAAAGCATTGGCTTTGCCATCATCCATCGTGATCGTCGCAATGTCGTCTTGAAGATCGAAGCGAATTAAGTCTGTCATGATTTTCTCACCTTAAAAAATAACTGCACCCTGATGGCGATAATACCGAGTATCGCTACCACATGGGTTACGAAAATCAAGTTCCCCGGTTCGAGCGCTCGCCCCAAATAGCTTTGAAAGAATATAAATGCCAAACAATGCATACCGACAAGATGCAAGCGCTGCCAAACAATGGGGCCGAGCTTTTTAATCATGGCGTCGGAGGAGGTCAGCGCCATAACCACGATCAATAAATAGCCCAGCCCACCACCAATAATCGTAACAAGGCTCACAGGCTCGCCTGATGTCACAAAAAATCCGACCAAAGCGGCGAGGTGGATGATATGCAACAGCGCAAAAGATAAGCCAATATTGCGCCGATTTTTACGAAGCCAAGCCGTCCAAGGCTGCCGCAGTATCATGTGCAAAGGCCGTGCGGCATAGGCCGCTAAAAATAACGGGAAAGAAATCCGTGCGGTATAACGCGTCCACAATTGCCAAGCCGATAAATCGGAACTCTCGCCGATTGACCAAGACGCGATAACAGCGCTGGCAAACAGGCTCATGAACAGCCAGAGGCGTAAACTCTCAGGCGCAAACGCAACACCAGACGAGAAAGACGAAGTTTGAGACATGGTTCGGCCTTATGATTTGTCGCAGTTCAGGGGCTTTTTGAGCCCACAGTAATTATGGTATGACATTTCAACTCGAAATCGAAAGGACTTATTCGTCATGACCTATCGTGCGCCTGTTGATGAAATCCGCTTTGCTCTGATGGAGGAGGCTGGATTTGGTCGGTTGATTGATAGTGGTGCTTATCCTGATCTCAGCGTCGATCTCGTCGATGCTATTTTGTCCGAGGCGGCGAAGTTGGCCGACGATTTCGTTGCTCCAGCCAGTTGGGACGGCGATCGTACGGGCTCGCATTTGACCGAGGACGGGGTGAAAGTACCAGAGAGCTTCAAGCGCGCTTATGAGCACTATGTGGCGGGTGGCTGGCCGACCTTGTCGGCACCAACAGCCTATGGCGGTCAGGGTTTGCCTTTAGCACTGAGCAATGCGGTCACTGAAATGATGAATTGTAATATCGGCTTTCAACTATGCTCGATGCTGTCAAATGGCGGGATCGAGGCATTGGCAGCCCATGCCTCAGACGACCAGAAGCAAAAATATTTGGCCAAGATTATTTCAGGAGAGTGGTCGGCCACAATGAATCTCACCGAACCTCAGGCCGGCTCGGATGTTGGCGCGGTTAAAACCAAAGCCATGCCGCAAGACGATGGCAGTTATAAAATTTCAGGCACTAAAATTTACATTACGTATGGCGACCACGACATGGTCGAGAATATTATCCATTTAGTGTTGGCGCGCACACCGAATGCACCAGAAGGAAGCAAGGGCATCTCTTTGTTTTTGGTTCCGAAATATTTCGTCAATGACGATGGATCGCTGGGCGAAGCCAATGATGTGCGCTGTATTGGCCTTGAAGAAAAATTGGGGATCCATGCCAGCCCAACATGCGTCATGTCCTATGGCGACAATGGCGGCGCTACGGGTTGGCTGATCGGTGCAGAAAATAAAGGCCTCGCCTGCATGTTCACGATGATGAACAATGCGCGTCTGCATGTCGGCCTGCAAGGCGTAGGGGTTGCAGAAACCGCTTTTCAGAGGGCATTAGCCTATGCGCAAGAGCGCAAGCAAGGCCGGCACCCCAAAGCGGGCAAAGAAGATAACGAGGCGGTTGCGATTATTTCGCATCCCGATATCCGCCACATGCTGATGCGGATGCGTGCCCTGACCGACGCGGCGCGCGCGATTTGCTACGAAAACGGTGTTTATGCTGATCTTGCGCACGGTTTGGGTGATCAAGCGGCGCAAGCGCGTAATGATCTACTAACCCCCTTGTCGAAGGCGTTTAGCACCGATATCGCCAATGAGGTTGCCGCGCTCGGGGTGCAAATTCATGGCGGTATGGGCTTTGTTGAAGAAACCGGTGCCGCGCAACATGTCCGCGATGCCCGCATTTTGACGATTTACGAGGGCACCAACGGTATTCAAGCGATCGATCTCGTTGGTCGCAAGCTGCCACTCGGTGGTGGCGAGGTTGTGCGCGGTTATATCGCCGATATGCAGAGCACAGTTGAGCGCTGCCGCGCCATCAATGAACCGAAATACCAAGAAATGGCCGACCACCTCAGCGATGCTATTGATGCTCTCAATGAAACAACACGTTGGATGTTAGACACGATCAAAACCAATCAAATTGACGGTTTAGCAGGCGCGACGGCCTATTTGCGTCAGTTTGCCATTGCTGTCGGCGGACATCATCTCATTGGCGGCGCGTTGGCGGTTCGAGGTCAGGCGGCCTCGGCGTTTTCAGCCCGCAAACAGGCGACGGCACAGTTCTATGCCGCGCATATCTTATCGGGGTGCCGAGCGTTGAACGCCAGTATTATGGCCGGCAATGATATGCTTGACGAGATCGGTCTCGACGCCCTCGCGAGCTAACGCGCCCATCGGTAATATAGCGTAGAGAAGTGTGATTTGGTCATTTCACGCAAAGTGTACTAACTCTATACTCATCTTTGGAATGACGAGTCGGGCCCAATAGGTCAGACGAGAAGGCGATGGGGGTATGTTGTGGCAATAGGATCAAGCCATGCGCTGGTAATTTTGGCCGCTGGCAAGGGCACGCGGATGAATTCAGCCTTGCCAAAAGTGATGCACGAGATCGCGGGTTTGCCTATGGTCGGCCACGTTATCCGCAACGGATTGCAAGCTGGTTTTGAGACAATTGTCTTGGTGACCGCTCCAGACCAGCAAGCGGTGCGGCAAAAAGCGGATCAGATTTACCCCAATATTCGCCACGCTATTCAAGAAAAAGCGCTAGGGACAGGCGACGCAGTCGCTGCCGCTATTGACCAGTTGAGTGATGCCGACCGCTCGGTGATTGTGTTTGGCGACACGCCTTTGATGCGGCAAAAAGTTTTGACGGCCTTGGCCGAAACCGAGTCCGATCTTCTGGTTTTAGGCTTTGTTCCTGAAGTGGCAGGACGTTACGGTCGTATCGTCACCAAGGAAGGTAAGCCCGTTCGCATTGTCGAGGCGAAAGATGCGACCGAAGATGAATTAAAAATTAGGTTGTGCAATGCTGGCGCTATGAGCCTCAAAACTGAGGTTTTGGTGAGTTTGCTGACGTCGCTGACACCCGATAACGCGCAAGGAGAATATTATCTGACCGATTTAGTGGCTCTCGGCCATAAAGCGGGTGCGCGTCTGGCGCTTGCAGAAGTGCAAGCCGAGGACGTGATGGGCGTCGATACGCGTGCTGCGCTGGCGCATGCCGAGGCAGTTATTCAAAATCGCTATCGCGAGCATTTTTTAATGGCGGGCGTAACGATGGAGGACCCGCAGTCAGTTTATTTTCATTACGACACGCAGATCGCGCGTGACGTGCACCTCGAGCCGCATATTCGCTTCGGCGCTAATGTCGAAGTGGAAGAAAATGTCCGCATCAACGCGTTTTCTCATATTGACGGTGCCGTCATAAAACACGGAGCGCAGATCGGCCCCTTTGCGCGCTTGCGGCCTGGTACGGTTGTCGGTGCTGGTGGCAAGATCGGTAATTTTGTCGAAACCAAAAACGCTAAGCTCGATGATGGTGTGAAAGTGAACCACTTATCTTATATCGGCGATGCCGAGATCGGGGCGCAGGCAAATATCGGTGCGGGAACTATCACCTGCAATTATGACGGCTTCAATAAACATGTTACCCGCATTGGGGCGGGCGCCTTTATCGGCTCTAATAGCTCTTTGATTGCCCCTGTGACGATTGGCGATGGTGCCTATCTCGGGTCGGGATCAGCAATATCAGGCACGGTTGAGAAAGACGATCTGGCGGTGACGCGGGCGCCGGTTAAAACCGTAAAAGGTTGGGCTGCCAAGTTTCGTAAGAAGAATAGCAAAGGTTAGAGTAAATGTGCGGCATTGTTGGTATTATAGGTCAAGCGTCAGTTTCTGAGAGGATCGTCGATGGTCTTCGTCGCCTCGAATATCGCGGTTACGACAGCGCGGGGATTGCAACCCTTGACGACGGCGCCATACAGGTGCGCCGTGCCAAAGGTAAACTCGCGGCGTTACAACAAACCCTTAGTCAAAACCCAGCCGCCGGCACAATTGGTATCGGCCATACACGTTGGGCGACGCATGGCCCTGCAACTACGGAAAATGCGCATCCGCATGCCACGGACAAAGTCGCTGTGGTTCATAATGGTATAATTGAGAATTATCGCGAGCTGAAGGAAGAGCTGCAAGGGCAGGGGGCTGTGTTTTCTTCTGACACCGATACAGAGGTGATCGCGCACTTGCTCACGCATTTTCTAACCCGAGGGTTGTCGATCGAAGATGCAGCGCAAAAAACCTTGAGCCGTTTGCGCGGCGCCTATGCCATTGCCGTTTTGTTTCATGATTTCCCAGATCGAATATTGGCGGCGCGCATCGGCAGCCCCCTGGCGATCGGCTATGGCGATGGAGAGATGTATCTTGGCTCTGATGCCTTTGCTCTGGCGCCCTATACCAATCGCATTTCCTATTTGAACGAAGGCGATTGGGCGATGATTTATACCGACAGAGCCGACATTCATGACCACACTGGACAGAGCGTCGAACGTCCAGTTGAGATTATTGATGCTGCCCAGGCAATGGTCGATAAGGCCGGTTATCGCCACTATATGGCGAAAGAAATCCACGAGCAGCCTGAGGTTCTATCGCGGACCTTCGGGCAATATATTGATGTCGCTAGCGGCCAAATTAAGCTTCCCAGTCACGACTTAGATTTGTCTTCCGTCAGCCGCGTTATGTTGATCGCTTGTGGCACGGCGTATTTTGCCGCTAAGGTCGGGCGTGATTGGATTGAGCGTTTTGCGCGCGTGCCCGCCAGTATCGATATTGCCTCTGAATTTCGCTACCGCGACCTACCACTCGATAAAGATACGCTGACAGTATTTGTCTCGCAATCGGGTGAGACGGCTGACACTCTGGCGGCGATGCGCTTTTGTAAGGAGAAAGGCCTAAAGAGTGTCGGGGTGGTCAATGTGCCGCAAAGTTCGCTCGACCGTGAGGTCGATTTAACCTTACCGACATATGCCGGCCCCGAGATTGGGGTTGCCTCGACCAAGGCCTTTACAGCTCAGCTCGGCACATTGGCGGCCTTAGCCATTTCCATTGGCCGCGCCAAAGGCTCGCTGAGCGCGGCGGATGAAGCCGAACTCACCGAGGCCTTACTCGCGACGCCGCGCCAGGCCGTGGATGTTTTAGCGCTCGAAGATCAGGTCGCCGCCATGGCGAAGGAGATTATGAACGCATCCAGTGCGCTCTTTATTGGGCGCGGCACGGTCTATCCTTTGGCCCTTGAGGGGGCATTGAAGCTCAAGGAAATTTCCTATATCCACGCCGAAGGCTTCGCCGCTGGCGAGTTGAAGCATGGCTCGATCGCCTTGGTCGATGAACATATGCCAATTATTACCATAGCGCCGGATGATAGCCTGTTCGATAAAACCATTTCCAATATGCAAGAGGTGATGGCGCGCAAGGGGGCTGTATTTTTAATTAGCAATCGTGCTGGGGTTGAAAAAGCGGGAGCAGGATGCCGCGCTAGCTTAAGCCTGCCGGATTGCCACCCCTTCACGGCTCCGATTTTATTCGCTCTACCGCTGCAATTGCTCGCTTATCATACTGCCGTCGCCAAAGGCACCGATGTCGATCAACCGCGCAATCTCGCGAAATCGGTTACAGTCGAGTAGTTCTAAATGCAGATTTTGCAACATCAAATTCTGCGTTTCTGTCAGAAATAATCGGCTGCTGACTTACAAAGACAGCTACTCGGCGAGACAGTTGGCTCTCTTCAAAATCATCACTTACATGAACGATTCTGGCATGAGTTTCAGACGGATCAGTGCATGGTTGAATCGCTCAGGTATCAAAACGCATCGTGGAAAGACATGGTCTGAAACTGGCGCTCATGCTCATGGCGTTGTGAAAAGGATGAGGCAGCGCATGGAGAGGATTGAGCAGATTAAGAACAGAGATTTCTCAATTGAAGTGTCTGATTTCACTATTCAGTCATAACGACTTGAGCAAATCACTGCAAAGGGCGTTGCGCTTAAATTTCAGAAAGAAGGCTTGGTCT
>JAYODZ010000039.1:11611-15269 GCA_038106515.1 Rhodobiaceae bacterium | reverse complement strand
AATTTTGAGTCTCTCTTATACCAAGTCCGTCGCTATGCGGGCGATCAAACATCGGCCGATACGCGTCTGACTTCGGCTTTCGCGATCGGAACGGGTACGCGGATCGTCAATACCGAAAAAATGCATTCGCAAGGCAGCCTTGTCATGACCGATAACGCACTTGATGTCGCGGTTGAAGGCGCTGGGTTTTTCCAAGTTTTGATGCCAGATCAGCGTTTCGGTTACACGCGCAACGGCGCTTTCTCGCGTAACCAAGATGGTATCCTAACGACCTCAAGCGGCTATGTTTTGCAGCCGGAAATTCAAATCCCTGAAGGCGCGACTAATATCAACGTCTCGGCAAGCGGTATCGTCAGTGTGACGCTTGCTGGTCAGGCTGCCGCGCAAGAAGTTGGGCAGTTGACCTTGGCCGATTTTCCAAACCGGCGCGGCCTGCAACCAATCGGCGAAAACCTTCTGGTTGAAACTGATGGCAGCGGCGGCCCGATCGTGTCTAACCCGCTGGAGCAGGGCTTTGGTAAGCTGGTACAAGGTGCGCTGGAAGCCTCGAACGTTAATGTGGTGCAAGAGCTTGTCGACATGATCGAGACGCAACGCGCCTATGAAGTGAGCTCAAAAGCTATCACTTCAGTCGATGAAATGCTGCGCTTTATCGCCAATAACTTGTAAGGTCTTGGAGGAAGCGTTATGCGCCATTTCTTGCTTGCTTTGTGTATGTTGCCGACCCTTGCCGGTTGCAGCACTTACATGGAGAGCCGTCGGTCTTCGGATTTTAAGCCGCTTTATGACGACATAGTTCCGACGGCAGAAAGCCGCGTGGCGACTGGTGCGATCTTTAACGCCAATGCAAAAACTGGCCTTTTTACCACGGACCAGCGCGCGCGCGGCGTTGGCGATCTGTTGACGGTCTCTTTCTCTGAGTCATTCGCAGCAACCAAATCGCAAAGCACGGCAACATCGAAAAGCGACGACTTTTCAGTCACGCTCCCTTTCGATCAAAGCCGTTTGTCTGGAAAGTTGACGGCGGCGACGGCGCAAGACTTCTCAGGCTCGGGGCAAGCAGCTCAGTCAAACAGCTTCCGTGGTCAATTATCAGTGAGCGTGGTTCGCGTTTTTGCCAATGGAAACATGGAAGTCATGGGACAAAAAATGATCACGCTGAACAATGGTAATGAGTATGTTCGCGTCCGCGGGATTGTCCGTCCCGAGGATATTTCAGCCGACAACGTCGTTCTGTCGTCGAAATTGGCAGATGCCGAAATCACCTACACGGGTGCAGGGCAAATTGCCGATACGGCGCGCATGGGTTGGCTGAGCACGCTTATCCGTATCGTGGCACCTTTTTAGAAAGCTCTTTTATGCGCGCACTGCTTACAGTCTGTCTGATTTTTACATTTGCCGCATTTAATGCTGCGCAAGCTGATCGCTTGAAAGATATCAGCTCGGTGGCAGGGGTACGCTCCAACCAGCTGGTCGGCTATGGCGTCGTGGTTGGTCTGGCTGGCACTGGCGATGGTAACACGCGTCTGACCTTGCAAACGATACAGTCGATCGTATCGCAGTTCGGTCAGTCGACAGATATCTCGGGCATTAAGGGGAAAAACGCTGCCTCGGTTATGGTGACAGCCGATCTTCCGCCTTTTGTAAAGCCTGGGCAGAATATAGACGTTACTGTATCGACTTTGGGCGAAGCTAAATCTTTGCGCGGCGGTACGCTTTTGATGACCCCCTTGCTCGGCGCCGACGGCCAGACTTATGCGATTGCACAAGGTAATCTCGTTGTTGGTGGTTTGGGTGTGCAAGCCGGAGACGGCTCAAGCGTGAGCGTGAACATCCCGACCGTAGGTCGGATACCGCGCGGCGGTTCGGTCGAGCGTATGGTCGATACGCCGTTTCTAAATACGGATTATATGGTGCTTAATCTGCACCAAAGCGATTTCTCGACATCTTATCGCGTCGCCGAGGCGATTAATGATCTGGTGCAAGATCAAATTGCAACGCCGCTTGACGGCTCGTCAGTGCGTGTAAAAGCGCCGCAAGATGCTGCACAACGCGTCGCCTTTATGAGCCTGATCGAAAATGTTGAAGTCGACCCTGCGCGGCCGGCGGCGCGGGTTGTCGTAAACTCGCGCACCGGCACGATCGTGATCGGAGGCGATGTGCGGGTGACACCGGCGGCAGTTACCCACGGCAATTTGACGGTTCAGGTTAAGGAAGACCCGAAAGTTGATCCGACACAAACTGTAATTGCCAATGACAATCAAATCGCAGCTGTGCCCGATGGCGCAGTGGTGACCCCCGACAGCCAAATTGATGTCACGGCCGATCCCGCGCGGGCTTTCTTGTTTGATCCCGGGGTCGAGCTGTCCAATATCGTTGACTCGATTAATGCCGTCGGTGCGACTCCTGCAGATCTTGTCGCCATTCTCGAAGCGTTGCGCGAGGCCGGAGCCTTGCGAGCTGAATTGGTTATTATTTAGGAGGCGTCGTGGATAGCCAGTTACCGTCTCTCGCTTATCTTAAATCTAGCCCCGGGGTCAAAATGGCACCGGGTTCGCCTGCGTTTAATCATGCTTTGCGCGGCGTAGCCGAGGAATTCGAGGCTATTTTTGCCCAGCAAATGATTAAACAAGCCCGCGATAGTAAGCTCGCCGATGATCTTTTTGGCGGCACCGGCAACGAGACCTTCAAAACTATGTTGGATGAGGAATATGCGCGCAAAATGGCGCATAGCTCTTCGCTCGGCATTGCCGATGCCCTCGTCCAGCAGCTCAGCCCCCAGCGGCCGATGACGCGAGGTCGATAGAGCATGGCAAGTCTCTTTGATATAGCGAAAAGTGGCGTTCAGTCTTACCGTCAGGCCTTGGCGGTGACAGGACAAAACATCGCTAATATTAATACCGAAGGCTATAAACGGCGAGATGCGTCGCTAGAAGAAATCACCGCCAGCCAAGGTGGGGTTACGGGCGTTGCTGGTCAGGCTGGATTGGGGGTTCGGGTCGCCACGATCCGTCGGTCGTTCGACGAGTTTTTGCTCAATAAAACCTTTTCGACTGCGGCCGAGTTTGAACGCGTTCAAGTTTATCTTAATCAATTAAAGTCGCTCGAAAATACTTTGCTGCCATCGGATGCCGATCTCGGGAGCCAAATGAGCCGGTTTTTTACCTCGCTTCAGGATGTGGCCGCCGCCCCAGGCGATTTGCCGCCACGTATTTTGGCGCTCGAAGAAGGTCGCGCACTGGCAGATAGCTTTAAGACGGTCGCCGCTGATGTCGCGTCTCTAACACAAGGCATGTCGGCGCAAGCTAGCGATACGATTGATGCCATGAACTTGCTCAGCGCGCAATTGGGCGAGGTGAATGCCCGTATTCTCTCAGCTGGGCAAAGCGGTCAGGCGCCCAATTCAGTCATGGACTTGCGCGATCGTATTCTCGGCGATATGGCGGCTCTGGCCGATATCTCGGTTGAATATACTGATCGCGGTGTTGCCAATGTTTCGCTCGGCTCGAGCGGAATCGGCCCCACCATCGTCGATGCTAGCCAAGTGACGAAATTGGATGTGTTGGCCAATGGCCGCAATTTACAGGTTTATCTGTTAAACGGCGCCAATCGGACACCGACCAATCAAATTAGCAAGGGTTTGCTTGCCGGCTTAGTC
>JAYODZ010000039.1:10231-11601 GCA_038106515.1 Rhodobiaceae bacterium | reverse complement strand
CTGGCTTTTGTCGTGAGCCGCGAGATGAACACGCAGCATGCGCTCGGATTGACCATGGATGGCGTCAATGGCAGCGCTATTTTCTCTACGAATGGGTTAATCCCCGATGTCAGTGCCGCCAATCGTGGCGAGGCGGTGGTCGAGATCGATGTGACATCGCCCTATGATTTGCCAGCCGATGATTTTACCATGACTTATCGCGGCGAGACTGAGAGCTGGGTGAAAACCCGAGGCGATGTCACGCTGGTCGCTATCAGTGCGAGCGAGTTCAGCGGCACGGGCTTTAGCTTTCGGTTAAGTGGCGCGCCGAAAGATGGCGACACGGTCAGCTTCTCAGCGACCCGTGGTGCGGCGGCGCAGATGCAGTTCTTGCTGGCTCGACCGCAAGATCTGGCTGCCGCGGGTGCGACCAATATTATGCAGGACACCGCCAATGAGAGCGACGCCGTTCTGAGTATGGAAAAAACGACGGCGGAGAGCTTTTCCGTGCCGCCATCGATTGAGCAAATTTTTCGCAATGGCGACTCGCCAATTGTTGCGACCCAGTTTTTAAAAGATAGTGTGGTGGCCGCTGTACCGGCGGGCGCGCAAAATCTTTCCTTGTCTTCCTATGCCGAGCAAGCGCGGGCGCAGTTTGAGCTGAGTCTGAATGATATTCGCCAGGCGCCGCAAATGACCGTTGCTCTGGACACCGACCAAGGTATTGAAACTTATATTTTTGATCTCTCTTTCGGAACAGCTTTTCCGCGCGAAGCCAGTGACATGAACTGGGAAGATCTCGGCAATCTGGTCAACGAGTTAAATCGCGGTAATCTCCGCGCCGCGAGCGGTGAATCGCTCGCCGATCTCGGTATATTTGCCAGCGGTGCTGGTGGTAACCTGACGCTAGCGGCGGCTTTTGGTTCGTTCGCGGCGGCGACCAACTTTACCACAGCTGTCGGCACAATCTCGAAGCGGATAACGGCACCTGCTGACGCCTCGACCATCCAGATTTTTACGCGCGAAGGCCGGCATCTTGCCGGCACACCGCTGACCACGGAGCAAATTAATACGCTTCTCAGCACGAAAAATGGTTTCTCGGCTGGAGCGAGCTATCGCGGCGATTATTTGAACGACGAGACAGATGGCTATCGCGGGCTAGAACTGGATGTCTCGCGCACAGGCGGTATGGAACGCGTTGATATCGGCGCCAATGGTACCTCGCCATCTGCTTTGGGCGGTGTGGGCCTGTTGCCTCCGAGTGCGACCAATAGCTATAGCACGACCTTTACGGCGCAAAATGGCCGCACGGCGAGCGTGAGCGTGCCCGCGGGCGCTTCGGCGGGCTTTGCGGCGACGATTTATAATCGCGATCTGGCGCCACTGGGCAT
>JAYODZ010000039.1:0-10221 GCA_038106515.1 Rhodobiaceae bacterium | reverse complement strand
GCTCGTACCCGCGTGAGCCTTGGCGGTTTTAATGGCGCTGGTACGGTAAACTTTAATCTCGAGTCGATTAACCAAGACCCTTTGACGATTAAGGCCGATATTGCACCGGGTAATCTCAATGGTCTTGTCGAGGCAATTAACGCTGTTACTGGACTGACGGGCGTTACGGCCGTGTTAAATGATACGGGAGACCGCGTTATCATCGAAGCCGATGCCGGCGAAGATATTATGATCTCGCGCGTTACCGATATGCCGCCGCAATTTTATGGCGAGGTGATTGACGATGATGGCCAAGTGGTCATCGATCGGATTAGTTTCCATGCGCCGGAAAGCAATTTTGACAGTGCCCGTTTTAGCGGCACCTTAAAACTGACATCCTCGGCAGAATTTTCAGCAACTTTGGATGACACGACTATAACCAGCCGCTCAGATCCTTTTGACGGTGGCTTGGTGGCGCTATCGACAAATAATGACGGCACCCGCAAGTCCGTGTCTTTTACGGCGCATTCAGAAATTGACATAAATCTTGAAGATGCAACGGGGCAGCGCGCTGTTGCCGCTAGTGGCGTTTATAGCTTGGCAATTCCACAAACCGGCGACGCGCCAGCCTTTTCGGCACACTTAACGACGGCGCAAGTCTCTCCGCTGACGGGCGCGTCGATCGCGGCCGCTTTGGTCAGCCAAATTCGTGGCCAAGCGCCGATCGCGTCGTTGTCGGGGCTAGCTGGTACGACGTTGCCGACCGATGGCGATCGGGTGCAAATTCGTTTCGCGGGCGAGCTTTATAGTCTTTCGATGGAAAATGGCGAAATAGTTGTTAGTGGTGGTGAGACCGATCGTATCACCGCTTATTTCGATAAGGATGGGGCGTTGCAAGTGGTTAGCGGTGGCACCATATCGGGCGCCGCTATATCTGTTCCAGCCGATAGCGAAGTCGCTGGTAATAGTGATGCCGCCGCGCGTTGGGGTATTGCGGGTGTCACGACCAATCGGTTCGCGGGAGCGGAAATTGATTTAGCTGGCTCCGAGCGCTCTATGACCTTTGAGTTTGGGGGCGCGACCTTGCGTGTCGGTGTCGATGAAAACGGTGTTATCGATGATGAGCAACTATCGGGTACGGGGCTTGCGGCCTTTTGGCGCGAAGAAGGTGTCGGGCGGGGTCGTTTGGTGCTTGAATATGGTTCCGATACAGGCCCGATCGCGTTCGCTCGCGATTTAGCAACCGAAGCTCTGGGCTTTAAAACAGCGTCGGTGAACTTGCGCTTGAACGGTGAACGGGTGGATGTCATCTCGACCAACCAAAATGCTGTTGAAGTCGAGGCGTCGGGCGATAGCTTGGCACGGCAACGTTTGTCGTTAAGTAATCTACCTAATGAAGATCTGATCATTGTTATCACGGGTGGGTCAGCTCGAAGCGTATCAGCGGCCTTTGATTTGGCGACGCCGGTCGAGATGCCGCCAGCTTATGATATTCGCCTGACTGCCGATGGTGGTCGGATGGAAATTATCGATGCCGAAACCGGGCATTCGATTGCGACGCGGACTTTAAATTCTGAAGGTGTCGCCGATTATACCGATATGCGCTTTAGGCTGGCAGGGAAGGGCGCTGAGGGCGATGTCTTTCATGTCCTGCCTAATCTCGGCGGTACAGGTGATGCCCGAAATCTTGATGCCATGATGCGCTTGCAATCGGGCGATATCGCGGGGCCGAACTCGGGTGGTTTCCGGCAAATTTTTGCACAAATTGTGACCCAGGTCGGTGCCGCCGTGCGCTCAAATGGTATCGCGCTTGAGGCCTCCGAGGCCAGCCGTGATGCGGCGCTGGAAGCCGAAATGTCCTTCTCGGGCGTTAACCTTGATGTCGAAGCTGCAGCGCTTCTCGAATATCAGCAAGCCTATCAAGCTTCGGCGCGGGTCTTATCGACGGCGCGCGAGCTGTTTCAAACCCTCATGGATGTTGTCTAGGAGTTTCTCATGCAGATCAGCACCAAATTATTTAACGAGCGGCAAGTCGAGCAGTTTTCGAAACTGAACAAGAATGTTCAAACCATTCAAGAAAAGATTTCGACGGGTCAAAATATTCTAAAAGCCTCTGATGATCCCGTTGCGGCCGTCAATTTATCGGCTGCGAAGGAACAACAAGCGCTTCTGTCGCGCTTCGAAATGAATGTCGGAAACGCCAAGCAACGTCTGAGCCTAGCCGATGGGGCTTTGCAAGAGGTTGTTAATGTCCTGACGCGGATTTCTGAATTATCGGTGCAGGCCGCCAATGGGAGCTATGGGCCAGCTGAACGCAAAGCGATCTTGGCCGAAGCCAAGCAGTTGGCGCAGGTTGTGGTGGAAATTGCCAATACCAAAGACGCCCAGGGCCAAGCCCTGTTTGCTGGATATAAGAGCAATGAAGCGGCTTTTGAAATGCAGCCCGATGGTTCAATTATCTATCGCGGTGATCGCGGTGTTTCTGCTTTGCAAATTTCAGAAACCATGACCGTGGCCACAAGCCTCGATGGCGGTTCGGTTTTCGAACGCGTCGATACGGGGCAGGGGCGCAAAAGCATTTTCGATATGCTGTCTTCCGCCATTAGTGCGATCGATCCTGCCAATGATTTGGCAACACAAGGTTCGGCAATGGGGCATGCGGCGTTGAAGTTTGATCTCCCGCGCGATCCGCAAAGCTGGAGTTTTTCGCTGGCGGGAAGCAAAGGCACGGTGCAGATCACAGCCTCGGTCGCCGAGGGTAAATATGACGATCTGATCGCCGCTATTAATCAACAAAGCGCGGCCAGTGGCGTTGAAGCCTATTTCGATGCAGAGAGCCAGACCGTGCGCTTACGCGAGCCTGCAAATGGCACGATTATTATGTCTGATATTGAAGTCGAGGGCGTGACCACAGGAACCATTGGACGCGGATCCTCGGTCTTGTTTTCGACCATTGATGGTCAGGGGCGCGAAATCGGCGATGCCCGCCGGTTAGGTGATAGTGACTTGTTAATCGGTAGCCTCGCTAGCGATCTCGGCAAAGGCATTGATCATCTGAGCGTTCAGCAGGCCTTTATTGGGGCGCAGATGAACAAGGCCGACCGCCAACTCGATGTTATCATGAAGCGTCAGGTTGCCGTTACAGAGAAAGTGGCGGATATTAGTGAAGCCGATATCGCTGCCTTGGTTACCGAGCTACAAGCCATGATATTGAACCGCGATGCGGCGCAACAGGCGTTCGCTAAAATCGGTCAGCAGAGCCTGTTTGACTTCTTGCGCTAGACACCTTTGACGCTTTCGAGTTTCTTTTGACGGGGGGCTGTGCCTCCCGTTTTATGCTTGTCAGTACAGCTAAAAAAAATAGCGCCCCGCGGGGCGCTATTTATTTTTTAAGCTATCCGGATGGTGCCGGTTTGCTGTCTATTGCAGGAGCGAGAGGACCGATTGTGCCGTCTGGTTGGCTTGCGCCAGCATGGCTTGTGCAGCCTGTTGCAGCACCTGCGCTTTGGTCAAATTCGCCGTCTCGGTCGCAATATCGCTATCCATGATACGGCTCCGCGAAGCTTTGGTGTTGACCACAATATTCGACAGATTGTTGATGGTATATTGCATCCGGTTCATGGTTGCACCCAAATCGCCCCGTTCGGCGTCGATGCGCATTAGCGCGCCATCAACCACGTCCAACATTTTAGCGGCATTGGCGACCGTCAAAATATCGAGGTCATTAATGCTCATCAGGCTTGCAGCACCTGGTGCGGCTTGGAAAAGCCCGCCACCAGCAGAGCCGTCAGCATCGGTGTGGACCGAGAAAATTTCCGACGAATGGAAGGTGACTTGCCCCGAGATCCGCGCCGTATCAACAGCACCCGCCGTTGAGGCATCTGACAAGGTTACGGGTGTACCAACTGCATTATCATTATCGTCAAAGGCCTGTAGGCGCATCGCTGGCGCGGTCATGCCAGAACGCACTGTCGCGGTATCGTAATTTTCAATCACAATGTCGTAGCCATCGACAGATCTCAGATAGACGGTTTGCTTATCGTCCGACAAGGTTGCGGTAATGCCGGTTGAACCAGAGCGTGAGTTAATGGCATTGCGCAAATTGCTCAAATCCGCGTCGGTACCATTTAGGCTCCCGAAATGTACGGCCGCAGTAACGTCTGCTGGCTGGTTGTCCATGCCATAAAGACGGAAGCTAACCGAGTCCGAGAAATCGCCGCCGGACAATTGATCGAAGGACAATTGTACGCGGGTTTCTGCCGTTGCCCGAACGCCTGTTGTCCGTGCTTTTTGATTTACGGCATCGGCCACTTCTTTTGCCGTCATGCCGTCTTTGATATCAATCCGGCTGGTGCCAACATGGCCATAGACGGTCAAATCTTCTGCATCAATCACGCGGCTGGCGGCTGTCGTGGCCGAGGTGCCAGCAATCGGCGTCGCTGCCGATGCGCCACCCAGTAGCAGGGCGCCCGACGTTGGCGTTTTCGCTGAAATGGTTGCCGTGCGTGGGTTGCCAACGCCACCGATCAAATCACCAGAGGCATTGATCAGGGCAAAATCGCCGCGTCGCATCAAGGATGAGCCATTGACGTCGATCAGGCGGCCATCGGCATAAGGCTCGCCAGTCGTGGCGTCGAGCGCAACAACATAGCCGTCCTCGTCAATTAACGAGCCATTATCGGCAACGCGATATTCGGTGACTTCGTTTTGGCTGTTTACAAAGCGCTCATGCTTGTTGCTATCAAGAACTTTGTTATCAGCTGTTAAATACAGACCCGACGTACCTTTGTCGGCATATTGATTGGCGACCGAAGCGGCAGTATTGACCGAGACAGCGTTATCCGCATCGTGGAAGATGGTCTCGATCGTTACCGCTGTTCCGGGAACCAGAGATTCGATAATTACTTCATCGAGGTGGTTCAAATTGGCGCTGGCGCCTTCGCTCGCATAATCAACACTCGTTGGAATGCGTGCTTGTACGAGCCCTGACAGGGTCGCGTCATTATTGATCACCAGCATCGCCAATTCTGCGAGGTCCTGACTGGATACAGGCTCGCCTGGAATGAAGACAATGCCATCGGGAACGTTATTAACATCGACGATTACCGACCGTTCGGTAACGGTTGTACCGTCTTTGGCGGTACCGCTGATTTTAAACTCGATCGTGTCATTGGCTGGGTCAAGACCGCTTTCATTAAATGAAACCAGCGTTTCATGGGCGCCAATGGCAGTTGTGCCGCCAACCCATGCGGTTGGTTCAGAGAGCGGCGTGCCGGTTGCCATGTTCCAAGCGCTGCCAGCGGCAAATTCAAGTTCGATTGAGAATTGTGCTGGCTGGCCGTCGGCGGCCAGGCCTGTGATGACGACATCATCGCTACCATCGACGGCAACTGAAACGATGCTCGTGAGGTTAGCATTACCTTCAATAGCACTTTTGATCAAAGTCGCCATGGCGTTGTCACTCGCCGAAGCGGCATCGAGTGAGGCGGCTGAGATGGTTACGGTTTCCTGGTTGATTTTGATCGTCAGGGTTTCGGCGGCGCCGACATAGCCCGTGACATCAACATCAATTTTAGACGCTTGAGCGACTTCCGTATCCAAAGAGCCGGTATTGTCATAAGCGCTCGCTGGGCTAGCGGTGATCGCCACGACGTCGTTAGCTGAGGAGTTTGCAAAGCTCAAGGTGCTGGCAGCGCCCGTAACAGCAATGTCATGCCGCGCTAAATCCATTCCCAGCGTTCTGCGGAATGTCACAGCGGCATCATTATTGGCGGTTGTCGTGGTGACGGTGAATTCGGAGTAGCTGGCGCCAGCGACGAAGCTGACGGTCGCGGGCAGGCCAGCTGCTGCGTTAAGAGCTGTTGCAATATGAGCCTGTGTGACGGCCCCACCGCCTGTATTGATGGCCGCAGAGATATAATCTGTGCCGTCGATAGCGAAAACAATTTTCTCACCATTATTGAAGTGATCGGCGCTCAGAGCTGTTCCGTCAATGGCGAGTGTGAAGGTGTTCACCGCATCGCGGACAACGGCACCACCTGTCACCGCGCCGCTAACGTCGATACGGTGGCTGGTGTGGTTGACATGTACAAAGTCGTAGCTCGAAATGCTGTTCTGGCTAATGGTAAAAATTTCGTCGAGCCGGCCGCCGGAGGCATTGGTTGCCGATTGGATGGCCGCTAGAACTTCCACACCTGTCGTGCCTGGAAGGGCAGTTGTCGTGTAGTTCGTACCATCGACGGTGATGGTGAAACTATCGCCAGCTGCCAAATCCGTAGCGGCAATGGCCGCGGCGCCGATTTTCAGGTTCAAGGTGACGGCGGCGGTTGATGCATCATCGCTGGCGTAAGCTGTCTTAAGCACTTCAATCATTTCGGCTTCAGTGGTTGCCGGGTTGGAGGTGCTGACAAGGTTGGTCTGGCTTGTATAGCTATTACCGCGATAGCTCAGTGTGAGCTGATCGGCTGTACCATCAAAAGCAGCTGACCCTGTGATATCCAAGCTCTGGGTTACGAGGCCTGTTGGCTGTGCGTAAGGCGTAGCTTCGCTGAGCGTGAAGGGATCAAAGCCGTCGGCACTATTATCCGTGAACGTAAGGCTCGCCGTAAAATAGGGCGCGCCGCCTGTGCCTGACAGGGTGACGACACCATTATTAGAGCTAGCGCGGACTTGCAAAGTTGCCGGATAAAGGTTTTCGACTTGATCGGCGATCTCATTGGCAAGGTCATTGACCGAGTTGATGGCGCCACCCAGCGGGATGGTGATTTCGGTGTCGTCGATCCGTAAAACTAGGCTATCGGCTGTCAGGTCGAGCTGCTCTTGGCCGGTGCCGAATTGTAGGCTTTCGGGAATTGTGATCGCCATTTGGCGGTTGGTTGCCGCGGCATTAATTGGCTCATTGGCCGCAAAGCTTGACGTTTCAACCGCATTATTGGTGTGGATCATCTCGGCGATAAACGGATTGCCGGCTTGGCGTGCGGTGATGGTCAGCGTCCCAGCCGTGTGGTCGCCGGTGATTTCATAGCGAGCATCCAGCGTTGGGTTGCTGGTGATGCGCGAAACCATGGCATCGATGAAGCTACCGCGGTCGACAATTGAGGCATCGCCCGCTGGAATGCGGATATTTTGCCCGTCGATACGGATATCAAGCGTGTCGAGATCGGGGTTGTAGCCATTATAGTCGACATTAAACACCGAGACTTGCGCTTGCGCATTCGAAACGCCATCGAGCTTGAAGCCAGTTGACGGCTCAATCACGGTTTGGTTGTCGATAGCAATAAAATTATTATTGGTGTCGCGCGCAAAGGCGGAGGACGCTTGGCTGGTCGATAGCGTGTAAGTCCCCAAGGCGCTGGGGCGGACATCTTCAATGGTTACCGTGTGTTTGTGCTCATCGAGATAGCCAATCTGGAAGCTCGTATCTTGGAAGGTGCCATTCAAAAGCTTCGTGTCGTTAAAATAAGTCGTTTCTGCAATCCGTTGCAGCTCATTTTGAAGCTGGACAACTTCGGCGTTCAGGCTTTGCCGGTCGGCACCGCTATAGACCCCATTAGCAGATTGAACTGAAAGTTCGCGGATACGCTGTAAAACGGCGGTGACCTCGTTGAGGGCGCCTTCAGCCGTTTGCGCTAGTGAAATTGCGTCTGCTGAGTTCCGAATAGCGTTTTCGAGCCCACGAATTTGCGATGTCATTCTATTGACAATCGCAGCCCCTGCGGCGTCGTCTCCCGCATTGGTGATGCGCAAGCCCGAAGCGATCCGTTCCATCGCTTTATCCATGCCCTGCATGTTTTTTTGCAGGTGATACAGCGTGTTAATCGCACTCATATTCGTATTAATATTACTCATAGGGTCCTCTCACAGGTAATACGAAACTTTCTCGAGGCCTTCACTGCAAGTGCTATGCCATCCCCTTTTAAAAAAGACATTTTTTTAAGTCATTGATAAGAAATATAAAAATAGTGAAAAATCACTCATTTTGAGGGTGATAAAAAAAAATTATCAGCCAACTAAACATTTCTGAGACGGGTCGTAACGGTTCCTGAGAGGGAAGCTTTGAGCTTGACAACACGGGAAAGGAGTTACCCATGACAGTCGTAAACACAAACATAGGTTCTTTGAGTGCGCAGCACGCAATGAACAAGTTAAATAATGACCTCGAAACCACGATGGAACGTCTTTCGAGCGGTTTGCGGATCAACTCAGCTGCCGATGATGCTGCTGGTTTGGCCATTGTAAACCGTATGGAAGCCCAGGTTCGCGGTCTTCAAATGGCAATCAAAAATGCCAATGACGGCATTTCGCTAACGCAAACTGCGGAAGGCGCAATGCAAGAAATCAGCAATATTCTGCAGCGTATGCGTGAATTGTCACTGCAAGCCGCCAATGATGCAAATAACGACACTGACCGTGCGTTTTTGCAAGCAGAAGTCGCGCAATTGTCGGAAGAAATTGACCGTATTGCTGAAACCACGCAATTCAACTCGCGTAACGTATTGGATGGTAGCTACAGCAACATGCAATTCCAAATCGGTTCCAATGCAGGTCAAACTGTCGGTATCGAAATTGGTAGCATGGCTTCTAGCGTACTTGGCGTTGCCTCAGCATCGTCTTCGTCCAGCAGTTCATCAGTTACCAGCTACCAAAATGTAGCTGGCGTTTCAGCAACGGGTACAGCCGCTGAAGCCACAGTCATGGAACTTGCTTTCCCAGATGATGGCACTTTGGCACTGACCATTGCCGACACGACAAATGGCTTGAGCTCGGCTCTGACCGGCAAAACCATTGAATTGGATAACCCTGCTGTCATGAGCACGTTTATCTCTGATGTTCAAAAAGCTCTGGCGGAAGCTGCCGCTGACACAAGCGTTACAGGGAATTCATCGCTGACGACATTGACGACAGCTGGTGTAGTGCAAGGTCTCGATCTCACAGATAGTGACAATTATGACTTGGTGAAATTTGCCATTCAGGTTGGCACAGGCCCTGCGCAGAACATCAACCTTCTGCAGCGTTTGGTTGACACTGGCTCAATCAACTCGATCACAGGTGGTGAAGTTCTCACTGCTCTGGAAAACGAGTTGCAAGCTCTGTATGACGACTCTTTGACCGTCACCATCGCGTCAAACGAACTGGTCATTACCGACGCCAAAGGTCGCGCCATTTCGGTGACCCAAGGTAACGGCACTGGCTTCTTGTTTGGTACCGATGTTGATAACGCAGATGCGCCGATTTCAACTGTTGCTTCTACGGCAAATGCTATTGAAGCCAGCATGGACGGCAATGTACTGCGCTTGACGCATACGCAAGGTGGTAAAATTTCGTTGAGCGGCTTCGCGCTGACCAGCACTGAAAAAGGTGCATCGACGGAATATGCAACCCTCAACATCCTCGACGATGATCACGCCAACCAGCGCGATCCTATCGTTCTTGCTGCAACGGCGATCAGCTCGCCAACAGCAACGGCACGCGGTGTTGTTGACCCGACCGTTCTCGAAGTTGCTCTTTCTGACACCTTCTTCGACGGTGCAACCGCTACTTACGCCTTCGAAATCCACGATGGCGACGGTAACACCATCATGGACGTCAATACTGACTTCCACGATACGGTTGACGATGACACCATCCTGGCTGCATTGCGTGCGGCAATTCAAACTGGCTATGACGACATCAACGTAACCTACTCGAACGGCACTATCCGCGTCACCAGTGACGACGGTCGCCACATGGCTGTAACGGCTTATAGCTCGAGCGTTGGTTCAGCCCGCGTTTCTGACGGTTCGGTTGGATCACCGGTTGATGTGATGGCGTCAAACACCAAATATCGTTCGGAAACCCGCGTTGGTCTTGGAACCGCTATTGGTGGCGCTGGCTTGTCAAAAATCACGTTGGCCTTCAACTTCTTGAGTGATGGCGTGGTAGCAGCCAAAACCTTCACCTTGTCGTTGACCACGGCAAACCTGGCTAGCGGAACTGCTCTCGCGGGTGCTCTGCAAACCAAATTGCAAAGCACAATTTCGGCGATGACGGTAGCTTTTGATGGCACAAACTTAGGTCTCTATGGCGCGGCTGGTAAAGCGAAGATCACTGTCGCTTATCTGTCTGACTCGGATGAAATTTCGATCCGGGATGCTGACGGTCGTTCCTTTAGCTTTGGTATCAAGTCAGGCGGTAACTACCAGAACACTGGTCTGGTGCTCGACGTTGATACGGTCAGCGCAGCGGCTAATAACACCTACGTCC
>JAYODZ010000189.1:0-2223 GCA_038106515.1 Rhodobiaceae bacterium | reverse complement strand
TGCACAAACATGGTCATCCCCATGACCAGCGGCCAGAAGCCGACCATTAAGAGAGCAGGAGGATCCCATGGGATCAGACCAAACAGGTTAAATAAAGACGTTGGGTCGGGCGCCGCCAAATCTGTTATCCAGCCGTAGAAGGGTTCGTGGCGCATATCCAGAGTGACGTAGAGCACTTTATAGAGGGCGAAGAAAACCGGGATTTGTAATAAAACCGGCAAGCACCCGGCCAAGGGATTAAGCTTCTCCTCGCGATAAAGCTTCATCAATTCCTGTTGCTGTGCCTGTTTATCGTCCTTATAGACCTCGCGGATTTTTGTCATTTCCGGCTGGACTTTTTTCATCTTGGCCATCGTCTCGTAGGAGCGACTGGCAAGCGGGAAAAACAAGAGTTTAATAAACACGGTCACAATCAAAATCGACAGACCATAATTGCCAATCAACTGATAAATTAAATGCAACGCACGGAACATTGGTTTGGTTAAGAAATAAAACCAACCCCAATCAATCAGCAGATCGAAGCGTTTGATGCCCTGCTCGGCATATACATCAATGGCATTCACAACTTTAGCGCCGGCAAAAAACCGACTATCGAGAGACAGTGTCGCGCCCGCAGCGATCGTCTGCCCCGTCATGAGATAATCGGCTCGATAGACCTCATCGCTGGCTTGATCGGCGGCGCGGGCCGTGAAGCGCGCATCGATGGTTTGGTCGGCTGATGGGATCAATGCCGTGGCCCAATATTTATCGGTAAAACCCAACCACCCCGTCGTCGCCTGAATTTTTTGTGGCCCATCTTCGATCATATCGGCATAGGTGATTTCGGCGAGCGTCTCACCGAGAAACCCGATCGCACCCTCATGCAGCACAAATATTTTATTGCTCTTGGGCTGCCCAATCCGTGTGATCTGACCGAAGGGGTAGACCGTCACAAGCGCGGCGCGTTCATTGACGACGCGATCTGAAATGGTGAACATGAATTTATCGTCGACGCTGATCTGACGCTGAAAAATCAGCCCATCTCCGGTTTTGTATTCAAGGGTAATTGGACTATCCGTCCGCAACACGTCTCCGGCCACGAGCTGCCACATTGTGGTCGGGCCCGGCACGGGTGTCGCATCACCCGCTGTCACCCGATACCCCAATGTCGCTTGCCAATTGAGATCGGCTCCGCGGGGTTGTAATACCTTTACAGGCGGGGCGCCTTCGGCCTGTGAAACGGGAAACCGCGCCAAAGACAAATCATCAAAACGGGCCCCCAAAAGCGCGATCGACCCTCTGAATTGATCGGTTTCAATAGCGACGCGCGGACTGTCTGCAACAGCCACTGCCTCCGAGGATTGCACGGGGGTATCGCTCGTTGAAGCGACAGGCTGTTGTGGCGCTAAAGGGTCACGATCTGAGGCACTCTGTGATTGCTTTTCGGCTGCCGCCAGAGCTGTTTGCTCGGCCGCCAATTCGGCTTGCTTTTGCGCTTGATATTTTGGCTCAAGGACAAAATATTGCCAGCCCAACAAGACAGCAAGACTGAGAATAACCGCGAAGATAAAGTTATTATTTTCACCCATTTTTGATTAACCCCTAATTATTCTCGGCCTGTAACATCTGTAATTTCTCATCCCACTCGCTATGCAACTTGCGTAGCGCATAACTGAGATCTTGCCGCAACTCCGCAAAATTTCTGTTATTGCTTTCTAACCGAGCAATCAGCACATAGTCCATGCCTTGACGCCCTAATTTCGGTAAAATCTCGTGGGCAAGAGCGCGCAAGCGCCGTCTGGCACGGTTACGGATCACGGCGCCGCCGATTTTGCGGGTCGCCGTTAGTCCATAACGTATCTTGTGATGTTGGTCGGGATCTGGGTTATCGCTCAACTGCAGGACAAGACCGTGGGTTCCTCGTCTGAGCCCTTTTGCAACGCGTAAAAAATCCCGGCGCGCAAGCAGTCTATCCAGAGACTGCGTCATAAAAGCCTCGCGCTAAGCGCTCAACCGCTTCCGACCACGTGCACGACGACGGCTGAGCACGAGGCGGCCGCCTTTCGTAGCCATACGGGCGCGGAAACCATGGCGCCGTTTACGAACCAAATTACTGGGTTGGAATGTTCTTTTCACCGTGAACTCCTCTCCGCCCCAGCCGCACGCAGCCTAGGCGTCAAATCTCATATTGGCTCGGGATTTATACAAAAAAAGCGCATCCGTCAACGGATTGCGGGAAATTTA
>JAYODZ010000188.1:0-2242 GCA_038106515.1 Rhodobiaceae bacterium | reverse complement strand
TGTTACTCAGTGGTTGGCTCGCTTTCACCTCGGTGCGCACGATCCTCGCCGATCAAATCGAAGCCCAATCTGTCGTCGAGCTCAAAAACCAAATCGTTCTTTATCAAGATAAGCTAAATAAATTGCAGGCCGACTATGACAGCCTCAATGGCCAGCTCGCATTGGCGACGGATTGGTTCGACGAAACCACCAGCCGCCTCGAGGCACGCCATAAGGCGATCACTTCGATGCTCGAGCGCCATGCCGCGATCAATGAGCAGATCAACGAGATGCAAGAAAGATTTGCAGAAATGACCAAACGCACGCGCCGCACCGCCGGGGAAACCCGCTTGGTTGCCTCGATCGGTCGCAAAACGTCGGCGACGTTAGAAAGCCGCTTGAGCCGTCAGGATCCGATGGACAGCGGCACCATGCTCACAGACATTGAAGAAACTGTATCGGTCAGTGATGTAAGCGACGCAGTAAGTCCGCTGGCGCTCATGGATGACGAAACCTACCATCGGATTGACAATCTGAATGTTCGGCAAAAAGACCTGATCGATGCGATTGAAGAAAACACTGATCGTGCCTTACGCGAATATGCCGCAATTATTGACGGCACAAATCTTTTAAAAACGGATGCCTTTGTAGCGCAAATTGTCCCTGAAGATGAGCGCGCAACCGGCGGCCCATATATCCCGCTCGCCACCCATGGCAAACTCGGCGAAAGCCTCGATCAGCAATTATTCCGCATTTCTTCTAATCTCGAGCGTCTCGATAATTTGTCGCGCGCTATTAGCCATATTCCGCTGGCTCGCCCAATCCATAATTATCGTCAGACCAGTGGATTTGGTCCGCGCATCGACCCTATTCAAAAGCGCCCCTCTTTTCACTCCGGCGCTGATTTCGGAACCCCGACGGGAACGGCGGTATATTCAACATTAGCAGGCGTCGTAACTTATGCGGGCAACCGCGGCCCTTATGGCAAAGTCGTCGAGATTGATCACGGCAATGGCTTTAAAACGCGTTATGCGCATTTGAACAAAACGCGGGTGCGCCGCGGGCAAACCGTTGGCTTCCAAGACCAAATTGGTGATAGCGGTAATACGGGCCGCAGCACAGGGCCGCATTTGCATTACGAGATTTGGTATGAGGGCCGCGTTCGCGACCCACAGAGTTTTTTGACAACTGGGCAACAGATCTTTAGCGTATCTGAAACATTGGGAAGTGACTGATAGGAACCAACATGGCTGAGATTAAACGTCTTCACCGCGTCGCCCCTTCAATTTTAAGCGCCGACCTTGCTATCAAGGGACAGATTTATTCTTCTGGTGATGTGCAGCTTGATGGCGTGCTCGATGGCAATATCTGCTCGCACGCGGTCACCATTGGCGAGACAGCACGCATTCGCGGCGAAATTGCAGGTGAAATCGTCACCATTCGCGGCCAAGTCGACGGCACCATTCGCGCCCGTCAGGTGCATCTCTGCTCGGGGTCACGGATTAATGGTGACATTTTCCATGAAGTTTTGGCAATCGAGTCGGGCGCTGAATTAAATGGCGCGGTCAAAAGAGAAAAAGACCCGCTGGCAGAAGCCAGCATCAAACCCGAGCAATTTGCCGCGCGGCTTGAGCGCAATAGCTAATCGAGATCCGCAGTTTCTTTTTTACTGTCGCCGTAAGCGCGTTGCGCGAGGGCCGCTTCAATAAAAATATCAATAGCACCGTCTAGCACGGCCTGCGGGTTACCACTCTCGACGCTTGTGCGCAGGTCCTTGACCATTTGATAGGGCTGCAAAACATAAGAGCGAATTTGATGGCCCCAACCGATTTCAGTCTTGCTCTGGGCTTGCGCGAGCGCTTCTTCCTCGCGCTTTTGCAATTCTAGTTCGTAAAGCCGAGCCTTTAACATGGTCCAAGCCGTAGCTCGATTTTTATGTTGCGACCGCTCATTCTGGCACTGCACAACAATGCCGGTCGGCGTGTGCGTAATCCGCACGGCACTATCGGTGGTGTTCACATGCTGGCCACCAGCGCCACTGGCTCGAAATGTATCGATCCGCACATCTGCTTCCGACACTTCGATCTCGATTGCGTCATCGACGTCTGGATAACAGCCGACACTTGCAAAACTCGTGTGCCGCCGCGACTGCGAGTCAAAAGGAGAAATCCGCACCAAGCGATGCACACCCGACTCGGTCTTGGCCCAGCCATAGGCATTATGGCCACGGATTAGGATCGTCGTTGATTTAATGCCAGCTTCC
>JAYODZ010000038.1:0-15420 GCA_038106515.1 Rhodobiaceae bacterium | reverse complement strand
CAGCCCTTCGGTCCATAATTTACGCAGTAATTCGACCCGTTCATCTGTCCAAGACATGCTAACCTCCACCGGTTTTTGACCCACATATAGTGGTTGAATGACCTCAATCTACGAGATATGGGGATATGATGACCAGATGCGGCGGCGGTATTATCCACAATATCGAGCAGTTTTCCCCCGTTAAACGCGCTTAAATAGCTTTGCGGCGACAAAACTGGCGCTTGCGCTACGACCGAATATGTCTAATTTGCTGTCATGGACCAGACGTCAAACAGCCCCGACCATGCCGCTGATGCGCAAACCTATGCGGGTTTTGGTCAACGGCAATTTGGCGCCGTCAACTGGATGGGGGTTTGGACCCTTTACGTCAAAGAGGTGTTGCGGTTTTGGAAAGTGGCGATGCAAACGCTCGCCGCACCGATTATCACGACGCTTTTGTTTCTCGCGATTTTCTCGGTCGCTTTGGGAGGCTTGCGCCCCGATATTAATGGCATTCCGTTTGCGCAGTTTTTGGCGCCCGGCCTAATCATGATGGCGATTGTGCAAAATGCCTTTGCCAATAGCTCGTCATCTCTTTTGGTCGCCAAAGTGCAAGGCAATATTGTCGACATTTTAATGCCGCCTTTGTCGCCGGGTGAACTTGTTTTCGGTATCGCAATGGGCGGCCTGACGCGTGGTATTTTTGTTGGCCTAGGCACATTTCTGGGCATGGTGTGGTTCGTGCCATTTTCGTTACACAGTGTCGCGGCGCTGATTTATTACGCGTTTAGCGCCTCGCTTCTATTGGCCTTATTAGGACTAATCGGCGGTATTTGGGCCGAAAAATTCGATCATCTCGCGACCATCACGAATTTTATTATCACGCCGCTATCCTTTCTATCGGGGACTTTTTATTCGGTAGAGCAATTGCCGCCCTTCGCGCATGGCTTAACGCAGTTTAATCCGTTCTTTTATATGATCGACGGCATCCGCTATGCGCTAACAGGCCATGCGGAAGGCAATTTGATGGCGGGTGTTCTGACCTTATTGGCCCTGAATGTTATTTTGTGGATCGCGAGCTATGAAATGCTGCGGCGCGGTTACCGTATCAAGAGCTAGCAAATCCTTGCTTCAAGACCGAAAAACGGTATTATAAAACAACGAGCCGCCACAAAAGGCGGCTTTTTTAGTTGTGATCGATTTTACAAGCATCAGGATGGAGAAACGTCGTGTCAGATCACGTCATGCCAACCTATAAACGTTTGCCTCTAAATTTTGCCAAAGGGGTAGGCAGCTGGCTTGAAACCGATAGCGGGGAGCGGTACCTCGATTTCGGTTCGGGCGTTGCTGTGAACACGCTTGGCCACGCGCATCCGAAATTAACCGCCGCCTTGGTCGCACAGGCCGAGAAGTTGTGGCATGTCTCGAACCTTTATCGTATTGCTGGCCAAGACCGGCTCGCCGATCGCTTATGTGAAGCAAGTTTCGCCGACCGCGTTTTTTTCTGTAACTCGGGTACGGAAGCCATTGAAGGTGTCCTTAAAACCATCCGGAAATTTCATGCCGCGGCAGGTAATGCGCAACGTTATAAGATTATCACCTTTGGCGGTGCTTTTCATGGCCGGACCTATGGTGCTTTGGCGGCGACCGGAAATGCAGCCTATCTCGATGGCTTTGGGCCTCAGCTCCCAGGCTTTGTTAAAATTGATAGGCTTGATCTCGACGCTGTGGCGGATGCCATTGATAATGAGACGGCGGGGATTTTAATCGAGCCAGTGCAAGGCGAAGGTGGTGCGCGCTCGGTTGGGCCGACTTTTTTGCAAGGCTTGCGCGCGCTGGCGGATCAACATGGTTTGCTTTTGGCGTTTGACGAGGTGCAGTGCGGTATAGGTCGCACTGGCGCGTTATTCGCGCATCAATTGTATGGCGTCGAGCCCGATGTTATGGCGATCGCCAAAGGTTTGGGCGGTGGTTTTCCGATCGGCGCTTTCCTTGCGACGGAAGCGGCGGCGGCAGGCATGGTTGCGGGCACGCATGGATCGACCTTTGGCGGTAATCCGCTTGCTGCCGCGGTAGCCAATGCCGTGCTTGACGAGGTGTTAAGCCCCGACTTTTTAGAGGCCGTATATCAGAAATCTGCCTTTTTGCGGCAAGGCTTGGCGCGTCTGTGCGAGACTTATCCGGGCGTCGTCAATGATTTGCGCGGCGAAGGGTTATTGATTGGTCTGCATTGCGTCGTCACCAATACGGATTTTGTTGACGCCTTACGGGCGCAAAAACTCCTGACAGTAGCGGCGGGTGACAATACGGTTCGTCTCTTGCCGCCGTTAAATGTAACGCAGTCAGAACTGGAAATCGCGCTAAGGGCTGTTGAGCAGGCTTGCGCAGCCTTAGTTTAGTCAAAACAGCTAACTCAAAAGAAAGGACGGATCATGGTCCGGCATTTTCTAGATCTTTCGGATTTAACTTCGACCGCGGCGCGGGCAATATTAGATGCTGCTCATGCGCGCAAAGCTCAACGCGTCGGTTTTAGTCGCGGTATGGCCGATCCCGATCAGCCTCTGGTGGGAAAAATTCTGACGATGATTTTTGATAAGCCGTCAACGCGGACCCGCTTGTCTTTTGACTTGGCGATGCGGCAATTGGGAGGTCAGGTCATCATCCTTAACCAGTCCGATAGCCAGCTTGGGCGTGGCGAGACGGTCGCCGATACGGCTCGCGTTGTGTCGCGCTTTTGCGACGCTGTCATGATCCGTACGGGGGCGCATAACACGCTGACGGAATTTGCTGCACAAGCCAATGTGCCGGTGATTAATGGTCTAACGGCTCATAGTCACCCGTGCCAAATTATGGCTGATATTCAAACTTTTGAGGAACATAAAGGCCCAATCAAAGGGAAGAAAATCGCGTGGTTTGGCGATGGCAATAATGTCGCCGTGTCGTTTGTCCATGCCGCCGCATTATTTGACTTCGAGTTGGTCTTGGCTGTGCCCGATGAATTTATGTTACCGCGAGAGGTGCTGGACTGGGCGCAGCAAAATGGCGCCAAGGTGACTTGCACACCCGATCCCAAAGAAGCCGCATCGGGGGCTGCAGCTTTGGTGACCGATTGTTGGGTATCGATGAGCGATGATCCCAAAACCGCATCGGCGCGGGCTGCCGCATTTGCCCCTTATCAGGTGAACGAAGCGTTAATGGCGCTCTCGGATGACGCGATTTTCATGCATTGCTTACCGGCCTATCGTGATAAGGAGGTCACCAGCGCCGTGATCGACGGGCCCAATTCCGTTATTTTTGATGAGGCGGAAAACCGCTTACATGCGCAAAAAGCGATTTTGACCTATTGTCTGGGCGAGGTCGCGTAATGGCGTCCTATTGTGACCGTGTTGTCCCTTTTCTGATCAATGATCTCGATGTGGCTGGACGCATGGTGCGGTTGGACGGGGTGTCGACAGATATTCTGCAACGTCACAATTATCCACCGGCCGTGGCCAGCCTTTTGAGTGAGTTATTGGCGCTGGCGGCCTTGCTCGGGAGTGCGCTGAAATTCGACGGGCGCTTCGTTATCCAAACCAAAAGCAAGGGGCCGGTTTCTATGCTGGTGGCCGACTATACCTCCGAGGGTTCTGTCAGGGGCTATGCGCAATATGATGCGGCCGCCGTTACGACGGCCACCGATTTTGCTGGCCTCGTCGGCGAGGGCTATGTCGCTTTTTCGGTGGATCAGGGGCCAGATATGGAGCGCTATCAAGGAATTGTCCCGCTTGAAGGCGAGACGCTGGCAGACGTCGCATTATCTTATTTTGAGCGTTCTGAACAAATCCCGACTTATCTCAAGCTATGTGCTGGATCCATACATCTTCCTGGCACAGAAACGGGGTGGCGGGCTGGCGGTATCATGATTCAGCAAATCGCTCGTGACGGCGGCGTTGCGGCGCATAATCTGTCGCAAGATGATTGGACCCGCCTTGGTTTGCTGTTGTCGACAGCTTCCAGCGAGGAAATGCTCGATACGGATCTCAATGAGGCAGATTTGGCCTATCGGCTGTTTCACGAAGATAGGGTGCGTCTATTAGACAGCAAATTATTGGCTTTCGGTTGTGGCTGCTCGGCAGAGCGCGTCAGCGCGATGCTTGCTGGCCTGCCCGAAGATGAGCGGGCCGACATCAATAAAGATCCCTCGATAACGGTCACTTGTGAATTTTGCAGCACGGCCTATGACATTAAGACCCCGATATAAAATTGGAGTTTAGGCGCGGTATCCTATATAAATGTAGTAATTTTATGACGGTTAATTCTCGCTGGCCCGTTTAACAGGACACGGCGAGCTAGAATTTGGGGCGGTCGAAGAAGGTCGTGTTGCCAATGAAATTTCTCGAAGATGAGCGCATTCAAAACCTAAAGGCATTGCTCCTGCGGCGATGGGGGCAGGCGCGGCAACAGCGCTATTTCACTCCGGTCGCCGTTTTCGGGTCTTTTGTCTTGGTTTTTATTTTGCTGATGGTCACCAAACCGCAGACCAAGCCGTATGAGCCAGTGCAACGCGTCTGGGCCGTTAGTGCTCAAACTGTGCAATTTGGCGACGTCAAACCGAGCTTTACGGCTTTCGGTGAATTGGTGGCGCGCCGTGAGGTGAATTTGCGGGCGCTTGTTGCCGGCGAAGTGATTTCGACCAATGCGAAATATGAAGAGGGTGCGCTCGTCGCGGCCCAAGATGAGCTTTTGCAAATCGACCCCTTTAACTATCAAAATGCGCTAGCCGATGCGGAGGCTCAATTGCGCGGCGGCGCCGCTCTGTTGAAGGAGCGCAAGGTCGCGCTCGATTTGGCAAAGGTCGAGTTTGAGCGGGCTGAGAAACTGATTGCTAAGGGAACCGTAGCACAAAAATATGTCGATGACCGTAAGCTGGAATTAACCATCGCCGAGTCCCGTTATGTCCAACAACAAGCGGCGGTCGATCGTTTAAAGGTTCTGGTGGCGCGCGCCAAACGCGATCTTGAACATACCACGGTACGAGCGCCTTTTGCTGGCCATTTGAGCAATGTCGCCGCGCGCGAGGGACGCTTGCTGAACCTCAATGATCAAGTCGCGACGATTAGCGATGCAACGGCCTATGAAGTCCGGTTCAATTTATCGGACGCTCAATATGGCCGTTTCATTGAAACCGAAACGGCGCTGATCGGATTGCCGGTCAAAGTTGTGTGGCATATTGGCGGGCAAGAGATCGAGTTGCAGGCGGAACTAACCCAAGTCGGTGCTCGAATCTCGCAGAGCACGCGTGGGGTTGATCTTTACGCGCGGATTTTAAGCGACATTCCGACGACATTGCGTGGCGGTGCTTTCGTTAATGTTGTCCTCGAGGCGACTCCTATTGCGAATGTTGTCGAGGTCAGCCGCGATGCGCTTTACGGCGATAAAAAACTTTTTGTCATTGCCAATGGTCATTTGCAGGAGCGGACCGTCACGATTATTGGGGAAACCGATGAGACGGTTTTGATCCAAAGCGGTGTTGCCGAAGGCGAGCAGATTTTGCTGACACGGTTTAATGAGGCCGCCGTCGATGTCGCAGTTAAAGTGGTCGCTGAATGACACCCGATCGCCGCCCGCGCACTATTATTGAGCTTTTTACGCGGCATCCTAATGCCTCTAACCTGTTGCTTATCAGCTTTATTTTCTTTGGTTTATTTGGGTTGAGCCGGCTGAATACGCAGTTTTTCCCAAAAGTGACTATGAATGCGGTTACGATTAACGTGATGTGGCCAGGAGCGGCCGCGGGCGATATCGACCGCAATATTGTCGAGACGATACAGTCAGAAGTTCGTTTCATCGAAGGGGTGAAGGAGCTGAGCTCAAAGGCCCGCAGTGGTATCGCCATGCTCACGGTTGAGTTTCGACGCGGCACCGATATGCAAAAAGCCAAATCGGAAGTCGAGGCGGCGGTGAACCAGATCACGACATTGCCGAAGGACAGCGAGCGCCCGATTATCGCTCAGACCTCCTGGTATGAAGATGTTATCAGCGTGTTGGTGTCTGGGCCTTTTGATGAGCGAGCAATTAAGTCTTATGCCAAAGATATTCGCGATGGCCTACTCGAGGCGGGTGTTGACCGCGTAACCTTTGACGGCTTGCGCGATGAAGAGATCTGGGTCGAGGTGCGGCCCTCGCAATTGCGCCGCTATGATATGACGGCGGGGCAAATCGCAGCGCGTATTTCAGAATCGAGCCTCGATGTGCCGGGCGGGGTTCTGCGCGGAGATGTCGAGCGCCAAGTGCGAGCCGTTGGCCTGGCACTCGATGCAGGCGATGTTGGTGAAATTGAGTTGCGGGCCAATCCTGATGGCAGTCGCTTGCTGGTGCGCGATGTCGCTCAGGTGCACGAGACCTTCGACGCCAATGAGGGGACGGGCTGGTCGGGTGAGAACCGTGCTATCCGGCTTAACATCATGCGGACAGAGAGTTCGGACTCGCTTAAGACGTCAAAAATTGTTCAGAATTACATTGCTAAAATCAAACCGACCCTACCGCCCAGTCTCGAGGTTAAAACCTTCGATGTCCGCGCCGATAAAATCACCCAGAGGATTAATGTGCTGGTCGGCAATGGCGCCGGCGGTATGGTGCTGGTGCTGGCCACATTGTTTTTATTCCTCAATGCGCGGCTCGCTTTTTGGGTGGCTGTTGGCATACCTGTATCTATGTTGGCAACCTTTGGCTTTTTATGGGCCTTTGGGATGAGCATTAATATGCTGTCGATGTTTGCGCTGATCATGACCGTTGGGATTATTGTCGATGATGCCATCGTGGTTGGCGAGCATAGCGCGACGCTGGCCGAGGACGGCTATGGCGGCATGGCGGCGGCCGAGGCCGGGGCGCATCGGATGACCATGCCCGTGATCGCCGCGGCTTTAACGACTTTGGCGGCGTTCTTGCCGATGTTGGTGATCGATAATTCTTTTGGCGATATTGTCCGGCCGATCCCTCTCGTTTTGTTGTCGGTGCTGATGGCAAGCTTGGCCGAATGTTTCTTCATTCTACCCGGGCATTTGCGTCACGCCTTAAGTCAGAAATCAGGTCAGCCAATCGCGATCAAGCAAAACTTCCTGAATTGGTTTGAAGACTTTAAAGAAAACCGGTTCCGTCCTTTCGTTGGGCGCTGCTTCGACCAACGCTATACAACGCTCGCCGCCGGTTTGGGAGTATTTTTGCTCTGCATTGGCTTGTTGATGAGCAACCGCGTTCCGTTTCGCTTTTTTCCTTCGCCCGAGGGCGAAGTCGTCAATGCCTATGTCTTCTTCCAGCCGGGTACGCCGCGCGATCAAACCATGGCCGGTTTGCGCAAAGTCGAAGCGGCACTGCTGGCCACAGAGGAAAAGCTGACAGAGGGCAGAGGCGGCCTGGTGCAAACCATCTTCACCCAAGTTGGGCGTACGCCGAGTTCGTTGGGCGATGAACGCGGCTATGTTTGGGCTGAATTGGCGCCCAGCGAAGATCGCGATATTCGGACCCGCGCGGTATTGAAAACCTGGGAAGAATTGATCCCCGATATGGGCGACATGCGGATGATATTTATCCGCGAAACGCGTGCTGGCCCGCCGAGCGATGATATTGATATCCGCCTGGAAGGCAACGACCCTCTGATCCTGAAACAAGCGGCGATGGAAGTTGTTGACGCTTTGGGGCGCTTCTCCGGCGTCAATCGACCGACTGATGATTTATATTATAATAAGCAAGAATTATTGTTGCAGGTGAATGCCCGCGGCGCTGCCCTCGGCTTCGATAACCAGATGATTGGGATCGCGGCGCGCAATAATCTTGAAGGCGCTATTGCTAAGCGTTTTGCGCGTGTCGACGAGGAGGTCACGATCCGCGTTCTGCAACCGCGACAGGGTGAGCGGCCCCGTCGCCTCGAAGATATCGACTTGCTGGTGCCTGGTAGCATGCCACCGCGTTATGTTCCGCTGATCGATGTCGTCGATATTATTGAACGGCCTGGGTTTTCCACCATTCGCCGCGTCGACGGCAAGGCCGCGGTTTCGGTGACGGCTGAATTTGATCCAAATGCTGGTAATCCGAATGATGTGCTTGAAGTTATGAAGACGGATATTTTGCCAGATATCTTGAGCAAGTATAATTTAACCTATTCGTTTGGCGGTCGTACCAAAGACCAAGTTGAAACCATGGGTAAACTATTGACGGGTACCGGTCTCGCTTTGGTCATGATCTACTTGATTTTGGCCTTTGTTTTCGCCAGTTATTCGACACCACTCATTATCATGTCGGTGATCCCTTTTGGCCTTGTTGGCACAGTGCTTGGGCATTTTGTACAGAATTTTGATCTGACTTTTTTATCGATGATCGGTCTCTTGGGGCTGTCGGGCATTCTCGTCAATAACTCAATTATTTTGATCAGCCGCATTCAAGAGCGCCTGCGTGACGGCGAACATGAACGCGAGGCCATTATTAATGGCATTATTGATCGCTTCCGCGCCGTGGTGCTGACCTCAATGACGACAGTGCTGGGGCTGGCGCCGCTTTTGTTTGAGACCAGCGTGCAGGCGCAGTTTCTGCTTCCCATGGTGATCACCATCGCCTGGGGGTTGGCTTTCGCAACCCTGATTGTATTGATTTTACTGCCTGCCTTATTGGGGATTAAGAGTGACTTACGGGCAATTTTAAACAAACGTCGTCTGCGCGCGGCGCAGTCTTTGGCAGAGTAATTAGCCGCGACGCCAAAAACTTGGCAACAGCATCACCAAGACGGTGAAAAATTCTAACCGCCCGAGCAACATACCAGCGCTTAATAGCCATTTTGCGCTATCGGGGAGGGAGGAATAATTACCGCTCGGCCCAACGATTTCCCCCAGGCCTGGCCCCACATTCGCAATTGCTGCAGCTGCAGCCGAAACGCTGGTTATCATATCAAGTCCGATGAAGCTCAAGGCCAGCGCTAGCAGCGTGAAGCTCAAGAAGAAAACCAAGGTTAAGGAAACGATGCCGGCGGCGACATCGTCGGATAATAATTTGCCATTATAGCGCAAGGGAAATACGCCGCGCGGTACGGCGAGCTGCCGGAGATAGCGTTGCGTCGTCATCAAAGCAACCTGCAAACGAAACACTTTTATGCCACCTGTCGCCGAGCCGGTACAGCCGCCGATCAAAGCAATGAAAAAAAATGTCGCCGTGGCAATCGGTCCCCAGCCATTATAGTCGGAGGCGGCAAAACCTGTGCCGCTAAGCACTGATATGCCGTTGAAGATAATATAGCTGAGTCCGTCATTGGTTTGCGCGAAGGCAATCAGGACTAAGCTTGATAGTGCAAAGATCGACAAAAAAGATTGAATCTGGCTGTTTTTGAAAAACTGTGAAGGGCGCCCTGCAACCAGCTGAAATAGGCTCAGATAGGGAACCGAAGAGAGGATGATAAAGAAAATGGCCACGGCATTTATCAGATTGCTGCTAAAATAACCGATGCTGGCGTCATGGGTTGAAAACCCACCTGTTGAGACCGTTGTCATGGAATGGGCCACGGCATCAAACAGGCTCATGCCCGCGAACACATAACTTAGGGCGCAAAAAAAGGACAGGCTGAGATAGAGCCGTAAAATCGAGCCTGTAATTTGTTGCGTTCGGGGTAGAATTTTTTCAGACGTGTCTGAGCTTTCGGTTCGAAAGAGCTGCATACCCCCAATGTTCAGCATCGGGAGAACAGCGATCGCCATGACGATAATACCGACACCACCGAACCAATTTAGCATCGCACGCCACAGCAAAATCCCTTTATTCATGTTGTCCAAGCCCAATAAGACCGTTGCACCTGTCGTTGTAAGGCCAGACATCGCTTCGAATAATGCGTCGTTAAAATCTAAGCCGACTTGGCTGAGGATGAAGGGGAGGGCTGAAAATAGCGTCAGTGCTAGCCACGAAAAATTAGTTAGCAAAAAGGCTTGCCGTAAACCCAGCGGTGGCATAGGTCCGCGATTGGTCAAAATCAACAATACGGCGATAAAGGCTGTCAAGCTAGCGCTCGCCAAAAAGCTCTTCCAGTCTTGCGAGTCGGTCAAAATATCGGCTAGAAGCGGAAACACCATGCCGACCGACAAGGCAGCGAGCAAATAGCCGAGGATTAGATAGACGGTCCGGTTTTCACGCATCATTCATCCAGTTAGTGCAAAACTTTCTTGGCATAATCACTATCTAGAGAAAACAGCGGAATTTCAATTTCAAAGCGGTCACCATTGCGGGTTTCCATCAGATAGCTGCCGCGCATCATGCCGGTGGGGGTCGACAGCGGCGTCCCCGATGTATAGGCATAGGATCCGCTCGGGCCAAGAACGGGTTGCTCCCCGACAACACCTTCGCCCTTAACTTCTTGGACGCGGCCCATGCCATCGGTGATAATCCAGTGACGCGAGAGCAGTTGAACTGTCTCTTCGCCATGATTGGTAATACGAATATGATAGGCCCAGACGAAATACTGGTTGTCAGGCTCGGACTCGTTTTCCAGAAAACGCGTTTCGACAGAGACGTGAATATCGCGTGTGCGGGCTTCGAACATGATAAAAGCGGCCCGCTTTAGCCTCGACCACCAAGCGCTTGGGTAAAGTCGTCAATCAGGTCTTGCGGGTCTTCGAGACCGACCGAAAGCCGTAGACTGCCTGGTTTGATGCCGAGTTCTAATTGCGCATCTGGGCTGAGCCGTTGATGCGTCGTGGTGGCTGGGTGCGTTGCTAAAGTTTTTGTGTCGCCTAGATTATTTGAGATGCGGGCGATTTGCAGGCCATTCAGAACAGCAAAGGCATCGCCCTTATCGCCTTTAATATCCAAGGCAATCAGATTGCCGCCGCGCGCCATTTGTTTTTTAGCAATAGCATGCTGCGGATGATCGGCCCGCCACGGGTAATAGACCCGTTCAACGCGCGGATGCGCCGCCAGCGCATCGGCTAAGGCTTCAGCATTATCGCAATGGGCGGCGACGCGGGCACTTAGCGTTTCCAACGATTTCAGCATCACCCAGGCATTGAAAGGGCTGAGTGCGGGTCCTGTTTGGCGCAAGAAATTGCTTAGCTCATCTTTGATGAAATCCTGCCGCCCCAGAATAACGCCGCCCATGCAACGGCCCTGCCCGTCAATATGTTTGGTTGCGCTATAAACAACAATATCGGCGCCCAATTCCAACGGCTTTTGCAGAATCGGCGTCGCGAACACATTATCGACCACCAGACGAATATTATTGGCCTTAGCGATTTCAGCCACGGCAGCAATGTCGATGACTTCCAGCACTGGGTTAGACGGCGTCTCCAGAAAAAACAGCTTGGTGTTGGGCTGTATGGCTTGTTGCCAAGCGGCTAGATCATTGCCGTCAATCAAGGTCGAGCTGATGCCGTAGCGCGGCAATAAGGTTTCAACAATAAAGCGGCAGGAGCCGAAAAGCGCCCGCGCCGAAACGACATGATCGCCAGCTTTTAATTGCGACAACATGGTCGCCGTCACCGCCGCCATGCCAGTTGCTGTGGCGCGGGCGTCATCAGCCCCCTCGAGTGCGATCATGCGTTCTTCGAACATCCGCACAGTTGGGTTGCCAAAGCGGGAATAAATATAACCGTCTTCTTCTTCTTTAAAGCGTGCCTCTGCCTGCTCGGCGCGCTCATAGACATAGCCCGATGTTAAAAACAAGGCTTCACTGGTTTCCCCAAATTGTGATCGCGTTTGCCCGCCATGCACGAGCTGGGTTTGGCTTCGCCATTTTTTATCTTTTGTCACTGTCTCGCTCCGGATTTTGCGACCCGACCCCAGTCGGGCGTCAAAATCATGTAAAAACCCGTGGAATGTGAAGAAAAAAGCGAGAAGCGTCAAGACAGGACGCATCCGAGTTCGTAATATGACGTTAAAGGGCAGGGTCTGATGATCCGAAAGTCGGAGAAAAGGGTAGTCATGGAGACGGATGAAGCTGCAGGGACAATGCACGTGAACCAGCCAATGAGCCTGTTTCCGGACGATCATAGCCCGCAAGACCCACCGACGCGGCAAGGGCAAACCCATGCCATCGGGATACTTCCCGCGCACGGCATTTCGGGTATGTTGCGCGAGCAACAAATCTGGGCCCCTGGCGGCTTGCTAGAGGATCAAATTCAGCCCGCCAGTCTTGATCTTAGGCTTGGGGATACCGCCTATCGGGTGCGGGCTTCTTTCCTACCCGGCGCTAAAGGGCAGGTGATGGAGAAAATTGAAGGGCTTGCCTATCACAAAATTGACCTGACGCATGGTGCAGTGTTGGAAACCAATTGCGTTTATCTGGTGCCGCTAATGGAAGCGCTGGCCTTGCCCGAGCAAACCGCGGCCTTTGCTAACCCCAAAAGCTCGACGGGGCGGATCGATGTCTTCACCCGCGTAATCTGCGATTACGGCACCGAATTTGATAAAATTCCGGCGGGGTATAAGGGGCATCTGTATCTCGAAATCTCGCCTCGTACTTTTCCGATACTGGTACGGGCTGGCTCGCGCTTGTCGCAAATTCGGTTCCGGCGCGGCGGCAAATCGCATTCGGATGCTGAATTGCGGCGGCTGCACAAAGATCATCCGCTAGTTGATGGAACCGCCAATATAGATAATGGCTTGGCCTTGTCGATTGATTTGCGCGGCGAGGGTGCCTCGGCGCCGATCGGCTATCGCGCCCGTCGCCATGCTGGCATGATCGATGTCGATCGCAGTGCGGTATTGGATTGGCGGCAATATTGGGACGCTATTTTACCCGATGGGTCGTCGCGATTGATACTTGATCCCGACGAGTTTTATATTTTGGCGTCGCGCGAAGCCGTCACCATTCCGCCGACCCATGCCGCGGAGATGGTCCCGTTTAATCCGCTGGTAGGCGAGTTTCGCGTGCATTATGCCGGCTTCTTTGACCCTGGATTCGGCGCCCGCGAGGCGGGCGGTTCGGGCAGCCGTGCGGTGCTTGAGGTGCGCTCGCGCGAAGTGCCCTTCATTCTCGAGCACGGGCAAATTATTGGGCGCTTGGTTTATGAGCGTCTGACCAAGGCACCGGAGAAACTGTATGGCATCGCCTTGCAGTCGAATTATCAGCAGCAGGGCTTACGCCTGTCGAAGCATTTTAAATGATCGGCGCGCTCGCATCCGGCGGCGCCGCGATCCTGCTCTGCCTCCTTGGCGGTTATCTCCTTAAAGCCGTGACTGGTTGGTTTGTACCCGTGCCAGTCTGGGGGTTGGTATTATTATTGATCTGGTTTGCTGTTTTGGGGCGCGTGCCGGCTGGTATCCGTCTGGTCGGTGAGTTTTTGTTACGGCATATGTCTTTGTTCTTTATCCCGCCAACGCTGGGCTTGATCAGCATGGGGGCGCTCCTCAAGCAAGATGGTCTGGCGATTGTCGTGGCGATTATACTGAGCACGGTACTTGGTCTGGTGGTTACGGCTTTGGTGTTCAATGTGTTGAGCGGGCGTGACGCGTGAGTTTGCTGGCGGATAGTCTGACGGCCTTTTTGACCGGCCTTCCCCCAATACCCGATCGTCTCGGGTTAGGTTGGGCCATTTTGACGCTGGTCATTTATCTGGGGGCGCTCTGGCTTCGATCGCGTTTTGGCGCCTTTGCATGGAACAGCCCAATTCTGACGGCGGGCGGCGTGCTGGCGATAGTTTTGCTCAGCGCCGATATTAAATATGACGCTTTCATGACGGGAAGCGGATGGCTGGGATGGCTTTTGATGCCGGCAACCGTGGCTATGGCGATCCCGCTTTACGATCAACGCGCCATGTTGCGCCAGTTGATGCGCCCCGTTTTATCGGGCATTGCTATCGGTTCGCTCGCGGCCATGGGCTCGGCCTTAGGGGTCGCTCTGGTGCTAGGGGTTAGCCCAGAGAGCTTTGCTTCGCTCGCGCCAAAATCGGTCACGACGCCGATTGCCATCGGCATTGGCGCTGAAATTGGCGGTATATCGGCTTTGATCGCGGCTATTGTTATCGTCACCGGCCTATTCGGGATTGTTATCGCGCCGATGCTTTTCAAAATCTTGCGCCTGACCGATCGCCGTGCTCAAGGGGTTGCCTACGGGCTCGCGGCGCACGCTATAGGCACAGCGGAAGCGTTACGCCTCGATCCTGTTATGGGCAGCTTTGCCGCTTTGGCGCTTGGCATTAACGGCATCATCAGCGCAATTTATATTCCTTTTGTCATGCGCCTACTTGGATCGGGTTTATAAATAGGCTAAGACGGAGCTATCGCGGGTGTAGCTCAATGGCAGAGCAGAAGCTTCCCAAGCTTAAGACGAGGGTTCGATTCCCTTCACCCGCTCCAGCGCCGCCTTCCCAAAACATCCCGGAAATGCTATAAAACCATTGGAATTATGAGGGTTTTTGGCGTGTGATTGTCCTGCATTTACCCGTCTTGTCTCGCCAAATCCCGCTGCCTAGGGGGCCACATTGGGGGCCAGGCAGATTTCCGCCAATTCGAGTGGCCCCCAGTCTGGGGGCCACGTGCCGGGTAAAGGTCTGAAATCATGGCGCTAACAGAGGTGACAATTCGCAAGGCTAAGGCCGGTCCGAAACCCTATAAATTGGGCGACTCGTCTGGCCTCTTTATGTTGGTGCAGCCAAGCGGCGGAAAACTGTGGCGAATGAAGTATCGCGTCGATGGGCGCGAGAAAAAGCTGGGCCTCGGAACCTACCCTGAAGTTGGGTTGGCTGAGGCCCGTAGAAGGCGCGATGCGGCGCGAGAGCAGATGGCGCAGGGCAAGGACCCGTCACGCGAAAAACAGCGAGAGAAGGCGCGCGCGAGGCTGGATGCCGAGAATACCTTCGCTGCGATGGCTGCGGAGTTCTGCGAGAAGCGCCGGAATGATGGTTCACGGGCATGGGCACCGGCCACGGCGAAGCGCTGCGAATACCTGCTCTCGGTACTTAATAGCTCGATTGGCAATCTGCCGATTGCAGACATCGAGCCCGCCGACATCCTGACCGCCGTCCGCCGGATCGAAAGCAAGGGCAAGCTGGAAAGCGCAAAGCGAACCTTGCAGCTGGCTGGTTCGGTCTTCCGCTATGCGGTCGCCACAGCGCGCCTCAAATCCGATCCCACACGCGATTTGAGGGGCGCACTGATGAACCCGACCGTGACACACTACGGCGCGGTTCTCGATCCTGAAGGGGCTGGGCAGTTGCTTCGGGCAATCGATGGCTACGAAGGCCAACCGATCACCAAGCTTGCCATGCAACTCGCTCCGCATGTGTTCGTCAGGCCGGGTGAGCTCCGCCATGCCGAATGGAGCGAATTCGACTTCAATGGCGCGTTGTGGACGATCCCGGCAAGCAAAACGAAGATGCGCAAGGATCACCTCGTCCCGCTCTCGCGCCAGGCCATTGCGATCCTCACCGAGGCGCAGCAACTGACGGGCCCCGCTGGCTATGTATTCCCGTCCGTCCGCACCCGTCGGCGTCC
>JAYODZ010000187.1:0-2279 GCA_038106515.1 Rhodobiaceae bacterium | reverse complement strand
CAGTTGTGGTTAATTTCAAACTGAAACTATTAGGAGAAGAAACCCATGCGTAAAATTATAGCTCCCTTGGCTGTTACAGTTTTAATTGGAGCGCTGGTAGCCTGCGGCGAGAGCGAAGATGCTGCTAGCCCGCAAAAAACCATTCTGCTGAACGGACAGACGGTCGGGCTTTCCAGTGCCGACTTCAGCGCTTTGCACGCTCTTGTCGGTGGTGCGGGTGGAGAAAACTGTTATGCCGACCAATTGAGCGATTTCTTCGCCGCGCAAGGCGTCGACTTTGATAGCAGCAAATTCGTGCTCGAGATCTCGGATGGCGGTACAATTAAGATCAATTACCGCGCGCCAGACTGCGGTAAAATGGAGATGATGGCGCGTTAGTTCAGAGCCGCTTCGCTGACATCATCGCCCGCGATGCGCGAGTGAACCATAATGCGCGGCTCCTTAAAATCCCAATCGCAAGCGCGGTGCAATAAGCAGCGATTATCCCAAATCACAGCGTCGCCGGCTTGCCACTGATGTTGATAAACGCGCTCGGGTGCACCTGTGGCAAAGTCCATCAACTCGTCTAGCAATGTCTCTGATGCCTCCGGCGACAGACCGGGGATGCCATAAGCGTGACGACCAATAGCGAGACTTGGCTTCTGGGTTTCGGGATGCAGCTTCATCAGGCCACGCAAGGGCGCCGTTTCGACGTCCAAGCCATAACCAATATATTCGCTATCCTTCGCCTTCGTCGCCTCACCAATGCGCTGTTGGCTGTAGATCAAGGAGTGATAGGCCGCAAGTTCGGATAGACGTTGCTTCTCGCTTTCTGGCAGGGCTTGCCAGGCCGCGCGCATGTCGGCGAAAGCCGTATCGCCACCGTGGCGCGGCACTTGATGGGCGCTAAAAACCGCCCCCTTCGCCTGCACCGGCATATAGGTGCTATCTTGGTGCCACTCCATATTGCCGCGAATGATTTTCATCATGTCATCATCGGGTGATGTCCTTAGACTGCCGTCGGGTTGCACATTGCTGATCTCGACCGCCTCTAACCCCTCTATCAAAGTGCCGAAACGCATCGCAAACCCACTCTGTTCATCGGTCGAGAGGTTTTGTTGCGGGAAAATAAGTAACGCATAATCGAGCCACAAATCATAAATCCGTTGAAACTGTTGCGCCGTCAGCGCCCGCAGGTCAACATCTTCAATGACGGCGCCGAAGGTCTTATCCAAAGGCGTCACCCGAAATTCCGTTATTGCCATAGCTTCCCCCTCGCCGCTTGGCGGCAAAAATCAATCAAGCCGTCGTCTCTATCTGCTTTTTCCTAATCACAGGCCATAATAATTGCTCGCCAATATTTGTCTGAGGCAAATTCTCAACACCGTAACTTGCCGGCCTTTGTCGCGTGATTTTGGCGGTACCAAACAACACGTCCCAGAAAAACAAAAGATTACCGTAATTGCCTTTATAGTTGGTGGCCGTATCCGACTTATGTTTCCCATGATGCATAGAGTGCGTTGATGGCGTCGAAAAAACCCGCTCAACCACCCACATCACAGGCGCCAGAGCTTTAATTTTATAAAGCGGCGCGTCCCATTGCCAATCGCAATGCGCGCCGGTGATCACCGTCAACTTGAACACGATATAAAAGGCGTAAACCCAGCCCATGCCGAGATAAACCATCACAGCTGAACCCCAAATCGAAGGCATCAGTAGATAATAAAAAATGCCATTGCGATAAACCAGCCGGACGCTCATATAGCCGGCATTATGATGTGGCCGGTGCAGCTTATAGAGCCACGGCGTGGCATGCGACAGACGGTGCCACCAATATTGCAAAAAATCGTCGAACAGCAGCAGCATTCCCACTTGCGCCCATATCGACCAATGCCCGAACGCATTCTCATATTGCGGCGCGAATCTATGGCCCAAATACATCACCGAGGCGATAATAACGGGTTGCGTGAAAATCAGCAGTGTCAGCGTCGAGATCAACTCAACCAGCCCGTCGCCTTTAAATTGATCTTTTTTATGAAACAGCCCTGTCCGCACCAACTCGACAATCGAAAAGGCAACAAAGACGCATAAAACGGCAATGACTTCAGGCTTCATCAGTCTCCCCTCGCTCGTTCAGCCGCGCCAAACAGACGCCGCATATCACTAGGGTCGAAGCTTATCGCTTGCGGCAAATAGAGCAAGGATTTTCAAGCAAATTTGGGGGAAGGAAACGGCCTTACGGTTAGGCCGGTGGTGGGCGATACTGGGATTGAACCAGTGACCCCTACCATGTCAAGGTA
>JAYODZ010000186.1:0-2282 GCA_038106515.1 Rhodobiaceae bacterium | reverse complement strand
CAAAGCTATTTTAAACGACCTCCAAATCCAGCTCGGGCGACGCATCTGGATCGCCAATGATGCTAATTGTTTTGCCCTATCGGAAGCCTGCGACGGCGCTGGAACTGGCGCCAATTCAGTTTTCGGCGTTATTTTAGGCACTGGATGTGGTGGTGGGTTAGTGATCAACAAAAGGTTGCATGAGGGCGCCAATGCGATTGGCGGTGAATGGGGTCACAATCCTTTGCCCGCGCGGTTGCCTGAGGAAACCCGTGGCCCCGCCTGTTACTGCGGGCGGACTGGCTGTAACGAAACATGGATATCAGGCCCAGGCTTTGCTGCTGACCATTATCGTCAAACCGGCGATCAATTGACGCCTGTGCAAATTGCGGCGAGCGGCGACCCGAGCTGTCGTGACAGCGTCGAACGCCTATGCGATCGTATCGCACGGGCTTTGGCCGTGGTCATCAATATTGTTGACCCTGAGATTATTGTGCTGGGCGGCGGGCTCTCAAACTTAGATATTTTATACACGCGCGTACCGGAGCTATGGCCAAACTATATCTTCTCAGATGTCATCACAACGCGTTTGGTTAAAAACCAACATGGTGATGCCAGTGGCGTACGCGGTGCGGCATGGCTGTGCGAGATCGAGAATTAAATTTTCCGCGGCATGTGAATTGCTTTTCGCTGCCGCCCACCTATATCACGGCTTAGTCTAAGGATTATTTCGCGTGGCTGAAGCACCTGTTATTCTCTGGTTTCGAACCGACCTGCGTTTGCTCGATAATCCGGCCTTACACGCCGCGGCAGCGAAATCCCGGCACGTCATCCCCGTTTTTATCGATGATGTTAAAGTTGGCCGCGCTTTAGGCCGCGCGAGCTTGTGGTGGCGAGCGGCCTCATTACAAGCGCTCGATGCGGCGCTTAAGCAACGTGGATCGTCATTATTGTTTTTTGAAGGCGACACCCAATCCACACTCGAGGCCCTAGTTCAACGCACCAAGGCAACTGCTGTTTACTGGTCGCGTAATTACGACCCTGCAACGCTCGAGCGCGACAAGCAACTTAAATCCTTGCTAACCGCGAGAGGGCTTGAGGCCAAAAGTTTTGCAGGTCACTTGCTGTTCGAGCCTTGGGATGTCGCAACCAAAAATGGCGGACCCTTTAAAGTTTTTACGCCCTATTGGCGAAGTTGTATGAGCCTGCAGCCGCATCGCGCGATCGTCGCTACGCCTGATAGCCTTGCGCCACACGGCTTAACCTCACAGCCCCTGCCAAGAGCGGACAATAAGGATCTCGCGGCGCATTGGACACCGGGTGAGGATGGCGCGCGGGCGCGGCTTCAGGATTTCCTCGACACCGCGCTTGAAAACTACGCCGAGCACCGTAACATTCCAGCATTAGATATTACCTCGCGGCTATCACCGCATTTGCGTTGGGGCGAAATTTCTCCTTTAACCATTTGGCATGCCGTAAGACACAAACAGGATAGCGGCGATATTGGTCGCAATGATGGTGACAAGTTTTTATCAGAAATTGGCTGGCGCGAATTTAGCGCCCAACTGTTATTTTATAACCCGACACTTCCTGATACCAATCTGCAAACCAAATTTGATGCCTTCCCGTGGCAAGACAAGCCAGATTTGCGGCAAGCCTGGGCTGAAGCGCGGACGGGCTACCCGATTGTTGATGCCGGTTTACGCGAATTACAACAAACCGGCTTCATGCATAACCGCGTGCGTATGATTGTGGCCTCCTTCCTGATCAAGCATTTGCTAACCGACTGGCGCTATGGCGAGGCCCTATTTTGGGAGCAATTGGTGGATGCTGATCCAGCAAACAATACCGCGAGTTGGCAATGGGTGGCCGGCAGCGGGGCCGATGCAGCACCCTATTTCCGGATTTTTAACCCGATCACGCAAGGTCAGAAATTCGACCCCGACGGCCGCTACACGCGGCGATATTTGCCGGAACTACAAAACCTTGCCGAAAAATATTTGTTTTCTCCGTGGACGGCGCCGCAAGATGTTCTAAGTCAATCGGGTGTGAAGTTGGGAGAAAACTATCCTTATCCAGTGGTGGATCATCGCGAGGCGCGCGAACAAGCTCTAGCCGCATTTGCGACGCTAAGATCTGCCTAAGAAAAGCCTAGTTTTCTGCGTTTATGTAGGAAAATCATATGCGTATAGCTGTTATCGGATCTGGAATCTCAGGCAATATGGCGGCCTATCTGCTGAGCAAACACCATCAGGTAACAGTTTTTGAAAAGCGTGACCGCCCCGGTGGACACAGTGCCACCG
>JAYODZ010000185.1:0-2310 GCA_038106515.1 Rhodobiaceae bacterium | reverse complement strand
GATATGAAATAGGATTTATATAAATTACATATTGCAGATGTTCAGGCAGCATAGAGGCCATGAAAGCTATAGGGGATAAAAACATCAGCGCCGTCATCAAAAGCCCTACTATATGCGAAACATCGTTCAAAATAGCTCCCAAACTTGAAACAAATAATACTGCCCCAAGAATAAAAATCGCTGCCATGAAAATAGCCAAAGGAAGAAGAACCAGTTTGAAACTCGGTCCAGTACTTAAAATAGCGATAATCAACATGATGAAAAAGCTAGGAGCTTGCGCTAATAGGCTGACCGTCACGAGCCTAACTGGGATCACTTCGATAGGAACCATCACATTCTTCACCAAATGCATATTCTCTCGTAAAATTACGGCGGATCTCGTCGTCGCCTCCATAATTACGAGATACGGCACTAGGCCAGAAAAAACATAGGCCACATACTCGAAACTTGAAAAACCAGGAAATCTAATCCTGAACACAACCAAGTAAATAAACAGATAAATAGACAAAAATAGAGACGGATATATTATTATCCAAATGGAACCTAAAGCGGAACCAGCATAACGTTGCCGCATTTCGGTTATGCTCGTTCTGAGAATAACATCTCTGTAGAGTAGCACTATTTCTAGAAAACCCTTAACCATTCTAGCTCCCTCCACATTTCAATTAGTGACGTCTCCGAAAAGAATTTATTTCTCTGAGCCGCCACTAATCCACCTCTCATACCACAGAACAGCGTTCATGACTGTCCACAAATGAAACCCATAATTAGTTCGACCACTCAGTTGAGCGTCGAACATATTTTGTAGATAGGCATCGTCGAAATAACCGGCGTGACGGATATCGGAGCGCATATAGGCGGCCAAACACTCGGAGCCGAAACTTTCTTCGGTAAACCACTTATCCATTGGTGCGCCAAAGCCTTGTTTGCGGCGATAGAGCAAATCTTCGTCGACATAAGGTTCTGCGGCTTTTTTGACGATGCGCTTCCCAATCCCACCCGACAGCTTATAGGAAACAGGAAGTCGCGCCGCGAATTCCACCAGCTCATGGTCCAAAAATGGCGTCCGCGCTTCCACCGAATGTGCCATCGTCATCTTGTCCACCCGCATCAGCAAATGTTCGGGTAAGCGAAGAGCTAATTCCATTGCGGGAATATGATCGGTGACGGCATGGTCAAAAGGCTTATCGAAAGCACGGTGGTGATAATGGCTAACAACATTGTGGCTGTCGGCTTCCAAAAAGCCCTCCGGCAATAATCCAGCAATCGGGCAAGATGGTGTTGACATAAAGGGTGACGGATCCGGCGTCAGGCCTTGGCGGATTTGCCCCCACCAGCACACCGCGCCGCCCCAAAACAAGTGCTGATTATGGCGCCCCCTTTGAGCAACCTCAAAGCTCTCGCCACTGCCGACAGGCATACGTCCAAGAAGCTTTTGTAAAAAGCTTATCCGACGCGTTTGGCGCGCTTTACGATACACATCCTCTTCCAGTTTTCGATAGTGGTCGCACCACCAATAACCAAGAAAATTCTCGTCGGCGCCTTCACCGACCTGCACCACCGTTGTGTCCTTGCTACGCACTAAACTCGCGAGAAAATAAAGCGGAATACAGACATTATCGGCGATCGGCTCATCTTGATATTCAACCAGAGAAGGTAAGAATTCGAGCGCATCTTTAGAGGTAATGCGCATTTCATGATGCTCGGTTTGATAACGATCGGCGACCCGCCGGGCATGGTCAAATTCATTAAAACCGTCATAGGATTCGTAGCCGACGGTAAACGTCCGCACAGGCTGATCCATCAACTCAGTCATCATCGCAACATTCAAGCTACTATCAACGCCGCCCGACAATAAAACCCCAAACGGCACATCACTCTCCATGCGACGCGTGATAGCTGCTCGAAAGAGATCTGAGAATTGCCTGACAGCTTCGTCAAAACTGAGGTCGGCTTCGGTCAAAGGATTAGAAATATGAGGCCCAATCGACCAAAAAGGCGTTGCCGATGCTTCGCCATTCGCATGAATTGTCGCTATATGTCCCGCTGGGAGCTTAAAAATACCAGCAAACATCGTCATCGGCGCTGGTGTCACAATAAAGGTGAGGTAGTGCCAAAAGGCGATTGGCTCCATGGCACGCGTCACCTTGGGATGCGCTAATAAAGCCCTAATTTCTGACGCGAATAACCATTCACCAGAAGCCGCTCGGTGGAAGTAAAGCGGCTTTTTCCCAATACGATCACGCACAAGATGGAATTTAGGATTTTGCGAATCGCGGCCGTCATAAATCAAAATCGCAAACATGCCTT
>JAYODZ010000184.1:0-2322 GCA_038106515.1 Rhodobiaceae bacterium | reverse complement strand
GAAAACCGTTGAGCGTTTGCGCGTTCCGGGGGTTCGAATCCCTCCCTCTCCGCCACCACGATTTGAAATGCACTTCCAAATTTTAGCGCCAGAATTTAGAGCCTCTATTACTCAATCATCACGCGTCAACAGTTGGGTCATTTCTTCTTCGCGATCAAGCATTTTGGCCGGCGACAAATCCAGACGACCAGGCCCATTGAAAATTATAACCGCCGAGATGGCCGGTGACGTCGACCACTTCGCCGATAAAAAACAACCCCGGCACCTCTTTCGCCTGCATAGTTTTTGACGACAAGGCCGCCGTATCGACCCCGCCCAGCGTGACCTCTGCGGTGCGATAGCCTTCCGATCCGGCAGGCATCAGCTGCCAGCAATTTACGGCATCACCTAGGGCGGTGAGCCGCGCATTGGCAATCTCACCAATACGACCACTGAGGCCCAGTGCGACGCAAAGATCGTGCGCTAAACGCTTCGGCAGGATCGACGCTAATACCGTATCGACATTTTGCTTGCCGCCCAGTCGTTTGGCATCCAAGAGCACCGCGGTAACATTTGTTTCGGGCGCCATATCAATTTCGATCGCCATCCCCTCGCGCCAATAGGATGAAATTTGCAGAATACTCGGCCCCGACAGCCCGCGATGCGTGAACAACATCGCTTCTCTAAATTGTTTCTGGCGGCAGCTTACGACCGCCTCAACCGCCACACCTGACAAAGCTTTACAGCGCTCTAAGATTTCGCTCTGGAAGGTCAGCGGCACCAGCGCTGCGCGCGTTTCGATAATATTCAAGCCAAATTGGCGAGCCACGTCATAGCCAAATTTCGTGGCGCCAATTTTGGGGATCGACAAGCCGCCTGTGGCGATAACCAATGCGCTGCTGGTCACATCTTCTAACGCGCTATTTGGCCTTTTGATCTGGATCTGAAAGCCAGTTTTGGTCTTCACAATCGAGGAGATAGTGGTTTGCAATTCTGGCGTTACGCCGGCCAAAGATGCCTCCTTGAGCAACATATCGATAATATCTTGCGCCCGATTATCGCAAAATAACTGCCCAAGCGTTTTCTCGTGATAGGCAATACCATGACTTTCGACCATGGCGATAAAGTCGCGTTGCGTAAATTGTTGCAAGGCCGATTTGCAAAAATGTGGGTTGGCTGAGAGAAAGTTGTCTGGCGCTGTGTGCATGTTGGTGAAGTTGCAGCGACCGCCTCCGGAAATACGGATTTTTTCGGCTAATTTTGTGGCGTGGTCGAGCAAGCGTAATTTGCGGCCGCGCTTCCCCGCCGCAATAGCGCACATCAGGCCTGCCGCGCCCGCTCCAATAACAACAACATCACAGTTTTGCATCAGCCGCTTATAACAAACTTACGCGCAATACGAACGAACATTCTTGTTATATCAAGTCAGTTTACGTAAACCCGCCGTGTGGATCGGCTCGCCGAGCGGCACTTTCATCACCCGCGCCGTCAACTCTTCTTCGTCGTCGCCAATATTATTGGCCGTCGGCGAATTATCATCGACATGCGGGCGGGTAACGCGCATCACGTCATCGCCCAGCATGCGCAAGGACAGACTCCGGCGCGTTGCACCCGCCGGTGTACCGCCGCCACCATGCAAAGTGCTGGTATGAAAGACGAGCACATCGCCGCGCTTCATATCGCAGGTTTTGATATTCCACTGGTCGCGCGTGGCCTCGATATTTGGCAGGCGCGGCATCTCGCTTTCATCATAAACCGGAAGCGTATCGTCGTCGGGATGGAAAAACGACCCGTTATAGAGGGTTTGATTATGCGAGCCCAGGATCACCTCGAGCGCAAAGTCCCGCGAAATATCCTGCATCGGAATCCAGAACACAACAAGCTTGCTGCCGTCGATCGGATGATACGGCGTATCTTGATGCCAAGGAGTGCGGCGCACTGGCCCCTTATCACCTTGCTTGAAGAATAATTGATCGTGGAAATACCAGACATCGCCCGAGCCAAAAATATGCTTCGCGATATCGACGACGGCGGTTTTTTCAAACATCGCTTGAAATGTTGGCTTGCCACTTGAATCCTCAAGCGACTGGATAAAAGTGCCGCCGCTCTCGGCGTAAAGCTGTTGCACAAGCGGGCTTGGATTATCGAGATTGCCTTGATAGGCCGCCTCTATGATATCCATGTCAGCGGCCGAAAAAGCGCCCTCAATAATCATAGCCCCGTCGCGCTGAAACCGCGTCGCGAAGCTGTCCATCTCGTTCATATTGGTTCTAATAGCGGCGGCATCGGTGGTCATGATAACAATCCCTCGTGATTAATCGTTTTTATGCACTTGGCCAACAC
>JAYODZ010000183.1:0-2373 GCA_038106515.1 Rhodobiaceae bacterium | reverse complement strand
TAACGGCCATACCAACACACGTAAAGGGCCAGCGAGCCGCAAAGCGGTGATGTCGGGCGTTAAAATCGCATAGGTTTTAGGGAGCACCTCGGCGAAGATGACGACGATCACCGTCATTACCAAAGTCGCGTAAACCAGCCCGTTTTCGCCGATCGTGCGGAGAAACAGGTCAGTCGCCAAAACCGAGGCCAGAATATTGACCAGATTATTGCAGACCAAAATTGCGCTGATCAGATGTTCTTTGCGGTCGAGCAAAAAATTGACCCAGCGGGCACGGCGCGACCCTTCTTGCTCGAGCCGGCTCATGCGAATACGCGAGCTCGCGGTCAAGGCCGTCTCGGAGCCCGACAAGATGGCCGAGCATATAATCAGGACAAAAATAATGCCGCCGGTGAGCAGAATATCTTGGTCGACAAACTCGAGCATTAGGCGTCGGCACCCTCGCGTATCAGGAATGATTTCAGCGCGTCTGGCGTCACGTCGCGGCTGATGAAACTTGCACCCAACCCGCGCGTCAGAATAAAGCGCATGGTTCCGGCATCGACCTTTTTATCCTGTTGCATCACGGCGATGAGCGCATCAGCGGAAAAACGACCAAGATCCGTTATCGCCGTGGGCAATTTGCTGGCGGCCAAATGCTTGGTCAGGCGATTAACATCGTCGTCGTTACACAGATCCATATCGCGCGACAGTTTTGTTGCCAAGACCATGCCCAGCGCCACAGCTTCGCCATGCAAGAGGGTTTCGCTATACCCGGTCAGCGCCTCAAAGGCATGACCGAATGTATGCCCCAAATTCAACAGCGCGCGATCGCCTTGCTCAGTTTCATCGCGGGCAACAATCTCGGCCTTCATCTCGCAACTGCGTTTGACGGCATAGGTTAAGGCTATTGGGTCACGGCTCAATACATCGCCGCCATGTGCCTCGAGCCAGGCAAAAAATGCCGCATCGCCGAGCGCTGCATATTTAACCACCTCGGCATAACCCGCCGCGAGGTCACGCGCTGGCAGGCTGGCAAGCACCGTCTGGTCGGCCAAGACCAGATCGGGTTGATGAAAGGCGCCGATCAAGTTTTTACCCTGGTCGACATTAATGCCGGTTTTGCCGCCGACACTCGAATCGACTTGCGCCAAAAGCGTTGTTGGAATTTGGACGAAGCGCGTGCCGCGTCGCAAAATCGCTGCAGCAAAGCCCGTTAAGTCGCCGATGACGCCGCCACCCAAGGCGATAATAACGTCTTGCCGCTCGATTTTTTCGGCGAGCAACCAGTCACATAATTGGCCCAGTCGATCGAAAGATTTTGTTGCTTCTCCAGCTGGGAGACGCTTGCTGGAACTGACAATGCCACTGGCCGCAAGCCCAGCTTCGAGCGTCGCCAAGTGTAGATCGCCGACAATTTCATCGGTGACAATGGCGCAACGTGGTCGCCGCAATAAAGGGGAGATGAAAGCACCGGCACGCGGCAATAGCTCGGAGCCGATGTGAATGTCATAGCTCCGTAGCCCCAGAGATACGGTGATGATTTCGGTTAGGTTTTTGCTGTCCGACATGGTTATTCCGACTTACGCAAAACTCGCGTCATTGTCTAGGCCTTGCAAAGCTTGCAGTTGGCTGAGGATTTGGCCGACGACTTCGTCATGGTCATGATGATCGCTGTCGATGATGATATCTGCCTCGCCATAGGCGGGGCCGCGCTCGTCGAGCAGGCGGCTTAACGTCTTACGGATATCCGTATCAGCCAGAAGCGGTCGCTTTTCGGGCCTGCGTTTGACGCGGCGAACCAGTTCGTCGAGGGGGACGCGCAGCCAAATCGACAAGGCTTTCGATTTGATCAGGCGCCGCGTTTCTGGATTGACGAAAGCGCCGCCTCCGGTCGCAAGGACGCAAGGCTTGCGTTTCAGTAAGCGGGCGATGACGCGGCTTTCGCGATCGCGAAAAAAAGCTTCGCCATGGGTGGCAAAAATTTCCTCAATGCTCATCGCAGCGGCAGTTTCGATTTCGCTATCGGCATCAATAAAAGTAATCTCGAGCTGGCGCGCCAGACGCGCGCCGATCGAGGATTTGCCAGCACCCATCATGCCGACGAGAACAATCGACTTGGCGATTGTCAGCGTCATGGGTGGCGTTTCCTGAAGCTTATCGGACGGCGCCGTCGGTTCTGTCTTCTTCGTTTTACCCGTCATGAATGCCTTTGACCTTACTCTCGACGCAGGCCAGAATAGGCGACGCGACGAGTCTTTATCTTGCCTGATGTAAGCAGAATAATAGACGCGTCGTGATTTGGACAGTCGGAGAGAGGAAAAAACATGATTGCGCGACCTTATCTTATTGGAATGGTTGTTTTCTTTATATCTATTCTGGCTATTTTCTTTC
>JAYODZ010000037.1:12971-16474 GCA_038106515.1 Rhodobiaceae bacterium | reverse complement strand
CCCTTGGATCACTTCAAATTGCCGTCCGCCAATCGCTACGAGCAAGCCCAAGCCGGCCACCGCGATAATGAAATAGCGAATGGTTAGGCAGCGAATGCAAATCGGTGTTTCGGTTTTCTGTGTCATGGTTCTTTCCCGCGCGACGGCGCTTCAAGTTTGGTGCCAAAATTAAAAAAAATGCAAGTTTTAGCTGTCCGGTTTTTGACAAGGCTCTTAAAAGGCCAAGCAAAAAACAACTAAATCCATGTTTATTAACGGTATTTTAATATTTTTTTTGACGATCCCCATCGTCAAATTGTTTTTTTTGCGGCCTTGAAAAACTCTGCCAACTTTCTCCCACGTCATGCAAACACGGGAGGACATGATGCAGTTATCGCAGTCAGTACGCTTAAAGCAAAAGCAATCCATGGTGATGACGCCGCGCTTACAGCAGGCGATCCGCATGTTGCAAATGTCAAATATTGATCTGGCGCAATATCTCGAAGACCAGGCCTTAGAGAACCCATTTTTGGAGCTCGATAAGCGCGAGGGGGAGGCTGTTGCAACTACCGATCGTGATGCCGAGAGCGTCGACCAAGCGATGACCTCTGGTGCTAGCATGGTAGACGACCCAACGGCGCCGACTGATTTTGATAATCGTCATGAAAGCGGGGACAGCGAGCCGGTGTGGCGCGCCGAATTATCACAAGGCCGCCAAGGCGGCGATTTTGAAGCCGCTTCTATGGGGGTGGCCGAGCGCGCTGTTTCGATTTACACGCATGTTTCTCGCGAGATCGAGCTTTTGTTTGCCGACGCACAAGATAAGCTCTACGCATATATTCTTCTCGAGCGTCTCGCCCCCTCGGGCTGGCTGAGCGCTAACCTCGAAGACATTGCCGCGCATAGCGGCGTTGCCACTGAAAAGCTCGAGCCGGTTTTATTGAAACTGCAAGAAATGGAGCCGGTCGGTATTTTTGCCCGCGGTCTGGGCGAGTGTTTACGGTTGCAGGCCAAGGATCAGAATTGCCTGACCCCAGCCCTTGATAAACTTCTTAACCATCTCGATGTTTTGGCCGCAGGTGATTTTAAAGCCCTGACCCGCAAATGTGGCTGCTCGGAAGACGAAATCCGCAACATGCTGAGCCTAATTCGGAGCTTTACCCCTAAACCGGGTGAAGCTTTTCTGTTTGCCGATGAAATCATTAACTCCCCTGATCTGATCGCCTTTAAATCAAAAAATGGTTGGGTCGTAGAGCTGAATAATTCAACCTTACCGGCAATCAAGATCGACGAAAATTACGCCGAGGAATTGGCTAAGAAAATTGCTGATCGTGAATCCCAGGAATTTACCAATAATGCATTATCTTCAGCACGTTGGTTAAAGCGCGCGCTGGAACAGCGCAATTCAACAACCCTGATCATCAGCGCCGAGATTATTCGCCAGCAGACCGAGTTCTTGGAAAATGGTCTCGATGCTTTAAAGCCGCTTTTGCTGCGCAATATTGCCAAGGCGGTGGGCATGCATGAGAGTACTGTTAGCCGCGTGACGACGGGGCTAATGATTTCGACACCGCGCGGTAGTTTCCCGCTTAAGGCTTTTTTCAGCGTCGCATTGGCGGGTGAAGATGGCGATGAGGACAGCGCGTCTGCCGCCGCCGTACGCCATATGATTAGCAAAATGATTTCAGAAGAAAACCCACAAAAGCCCTTATCAGATGATGCGATCGCGGCGCAAGTGACCAAAGAGGGCATACGCCTAGCGCGTCGGACCGTCGCTAAATACCGACAAATTTTGAAGATTCCTTCATCGGCGGAGCGTCGCCGCCGTGCCAAACTGGCAAAAATGTCATAACACGCGTTGCCCGACAAAAGAAAATAGCGCGCCTTAGGACGCGCTATTTTTATGGGCTAGTGTATGAAAAGTTGCCTATTCGGCAGCTTCTAGGAGGGGTTTCGCTGGCGGACCGATAAAATCATGCGGAAGGCCGCCGCGTGCTGGGTCAACATAATCTGCTAGCGGTTTTACAAAGACGGCGTTTTTCCGCCCGCCTTCATCGAAAAACACGCATTCAACCAGGACATCCTCAAGGCTGGGCTTTTGGGTCAATGGGGCTGCATTCTGCATCTTGCTCTCCTGTTGTCTCACAGAAGCGATGCATTTTTTGTGCCATGCGCTAGTCGCAAAGCTGCGATAAGTGACGCAAAAACTTCACCGAATTCGCGGGAATTTCGGCCATACGATCGGTTAGGCATTCGGCCGGAAAAATACGCACTTGCGTTTTACCGCGCGCTAGCGCTGTGACCGGCCATGCCTTGCCAGCCAAAACCTCGGGAATGCCAATTAACTCATACTGGTCATAGCGCCGCAATGGCACGGCGCTGCGCGGAGGGAAAACCTGCAAAGTACCGATTTCAACCAGATAAATATGCGTTGCCATTTGCCCAGCTAAAAACAGAGCTTCGCCGTCGATCATTTCGAGCGAATGACCCTTTCGGCCCTTAGCAGCAATTAATCCATTGGGTGATAAATGGATCATTGCACACCTGCAACACTGGAACGTTTCTGGATATCGATCGCCAACAGGCAGGAGAGCGGCCACGTAAGGTGATGTTGACGATCAATCAGCTGGCGGATTTGATCGCGCGATAAAACAAAGGCAGCCACTTGATCCGCGGCGGTGACAGCGTTTTGATATTCATTGAGGGCGAGAAAATCGAGGGGTGCGAGAAGATCGCCATCGGCATAGAGCCGTTTCCGAGTGCCGTCAAAACCCGAGGCATGTCCCGTGTGGAGAATAAAGGCAATGTCTGTCCCATCGCCAGGAGAAATAATTTTCATCCCAGCTTTAAAAATTTGCCGCGGCCAATCGGCTTGCACCGCGCCTATCAAATCCATCGCGTTCATAACACCACCCTTAATCTTTGCTACGACGCGGCGAGAGAATTTTTAGCTGGGATGGATGTTTTTGGATTTTTCGAGTGTCTCAATGACGGCGCGGGCATGATCTTCGCTGAAATTAAAACGCTCGCGAAGAGCCTCGATTTTACGCGTCTCTTCTTCGTCAATAAATCCATCGCTCAAGGCGCTGGCAATCTCGGCCTCGAAAATGGCTTTTTTGCTCGACACTTGATTGGCAAAAGCATTGGCGAGAATACCAGTGAGTAGGGCGACGGTGCTGACGCCCATAATCGCCGTGATGGCGCCTATAATTTTTCCCAAGGGGGTGATCGGCGAGACGTCGCCATACCCGACCGTCGTCAAGGTGATGAGTGCCCACCACATGCTCTCAGGAATCGAGGAAAATTTATCGGGTTGTGCTTCTTGCTCAACCAGATACATCAGGGCGCTGGCCATAAAAAGCGCGATGGTGAAGATATAAACGGCCGCCATAAAGGATTGCCGCTCCTGATAGACGGCTGACATAAGATCTTCGAGCGCCGAGGAGTAATTCGAGATTTTGAACAAGCGAAGCAGCCGAATGACACGCAGCCACCGCAAGTCGAGGTCGCCGATAAAAAACGAG
>JAYODZ010000037.1:0-12961 GCA_038106515.1 Rhodobiaceae bacterium | reverse complement strand
CTCGGTAAGACGGCGAATAAATCAACGAGACCGTTAAAGCTGAAAACATATTGTAAGCGTCGGCCTAGTGATGAAGTATATTTGCTGTCTTCGCGTGCGGCATTCGACCAAAGGCGCAGGAGATATTCGATCGAAAAAATAACCGTTGATATATTTTCGAAGAGCAGGAAAAAATCTTCATAGCGCTCCGCCAGCGTTTGCACTGACTCTAAACTGACAGCGATGACATTTGCCAGAATAAGGAGGGCTAAGAAATTATCAGCGTACCGACTTACTTTATCGTCGACCTTACCGCGGTCTAGAATTTCCATGCAACGCCGTTGGACGCGATAATACATACTCTCAGTATTCGACACGAAACGCTCCCCCAAAACTCCAATATCGAAAGTTACGCGAGGAGCATGGGGGCTGGCAAGTTTTTAGAGCTTATTCAGCGTTAAACATGTCACCGGCGATTTCGAGTGTTTCGATACACTGGTTGACGAAATCCATGGTTTCTGCGCGCCCTTGGATTTGATACAGACGCATCGAGGCATAGCGCGCTGCCGCGTAAGCCACAGCCACGGGGTCGCGATGCCGCGCCGTTAATGCATCGAGCAGATGTTCGGCCTCATCGCGTATATGCGACAAACGCTTGATATCAGCAGGGGTAAGCTCGGCCTCAGGCTCGGGCTGACGGCTAAAGTCGTGCTCGGCAACACCAGATCTATAGTTTTCAAGGAAAACAACATTGTCGGTCATAGCCCGCGCTCCTTTAAATCCGTTCGTCATTTTTTGTCTGTGTCTCCGATTACGACGAAATCGGAGGTCTCTTTAGGGATATGCCAGATGTGCCTTAATTTTTTCCTAAGAACGTGTCGCTTGTCGAGCGCGTCTGGGCGCTCTATATCGGTAAAAGATGGACGAGAACTCTACAATCACGAAATCTTGGCCGGAGCGGCAAACCGCACGCTGGCGGCTGTCGCAATTAACTGAAGAACTTAATGCGCGTCCCTTCCCAGAATTTGTTGCGCCGACACGGTTATTCCGCCTGTGTGTGAAAGGACGCGAGGCCTTCCCCTCGATCCGGCAGCAATTGTCGGATGTTTTGCAAGGTGTTGATTGGCAGGTTGCCGAACAAGGCAAGATTATCACCGGTATCTATCGTCATATTCAGGTGAATATTGAGCGCCACACCGAATTTACCTCGCTCACCTTAATCGAGGAGGGGAATGAAACCGATACGCTGGCGTCGGTTTTGCCGGCGGGCTGGATTCAGGCTTTGGCCGGCGAGATTGTCGTTGCCGTTGACTGTTTGGTGCGGCCCGCTGAGGCAGATCAGGTCAACGCTTCGGTTTGTGCCAGTAAATTTGAGGGTGGTCGCGCAACGGCTTATTTCGATTTTCAAGTTGCTAGCGATGGGCATACCAAAATACGGCTCGATGTCGCACCAGAGAGCACGCCGCGGGATATTGGTCGTATCGCCCTACAGGTTTTAGAAATTGAGACCTACCGATGCTTCGCGGCGCTTGGTCTGCCAAAGGCCCGCGGCGCGCAAGAGAGATTGTGGGAAATTGCCAATCTTATTCCGAATGACAAGGTCGATATGGACGACGATGCCGAGACGGCGGCTCGTTATAGTATCTTGTCGGGCTTAGCGAATGAGTTGGATCAAATCGGTCGTGATACGTCTTTTCGGTTCAACGCCTGTCAGGCTTACTGGGCGCTTGTGCAGGCACGTCTTTCGGCTTTGGGCGAAGAGCGACATGATGCCCGCCTGACGATTGGCCGCTTTCTGGAGCGCCGCCTGGGGCCAGCAATTGCGACCTATCAATCGACGGCGCGGCAGCGTGATAATGTCGCCGATCAGGTTGCCAAATTATCGGGTCTTTTACAAACCCGCATTGAGTTGGGATTACAGCAACAAAACGCCCGTCTTTTGACGTCATTAAATGAAGGCTCCGAACGGCAACTACGCTTGCAGCAAACCGTTGAGGGGGTGTCAGTTGTTGCCATTAGCTATTATGCGGTTGGTTTATTGCGGACACCCGTCAATTGGCTCACCGAGGTGCTGGGGTTGACGCCATTCATTTCCGATCCGCGCCTTCTCGAAATCGGGATTGTCGCGGTGGTCGTGCCACTTGTGTGGTGGCGTATTCGGCGCTTGTTGCGACGTCATCAGCGTATTTGATGGACGGGGCGGAAATCGGCAATTGCGTGCCGGTTTTATTTGGTCTATATCAGGCGCCATGTGTCGTTCGGAAACGACGACGATCGTTATGGCGGAGTAGCTCAGCTGGTTAGAGCAGCGGAATCATAATCCGCGTGTCGGGGGTTCGAGTCCCTCCTCCGCTACCATCCTAGAAATTGCTTTTTCCTCAGTTCTGGTCGGCATTTTCGGCCACCTAAGACAGGATTGATAATGTCAAAATTTGCCCAGTTGGGCCTATCAAGCCAACTTACAAAAGCAATTGAAAAAAGCGGCTACGACACGCCAACCCCGATACAGGAAAAAGTTATTCCGCTGATGCTGCAGGGGCATGATATCGTCGCCATTGCGCAAACGGGAACGGGCAAAACGGCGGCATTTGTTTTGCCAATATTGGAGCGGTTGAAGGCGAACCAGCACAAAGCGCGGCCGAAGCATTGTGGCACCTTGATCATTGTGCCGACGCGCGAATTGGCGAAGCAGATCGACGATAATATAGAAAAATACGGTGCTCACATTTACCATCAACGGGCGTGTATTGTCGGCGGCGAAAAATACCCGAAACAGATTAAACGGCTGCATCAAGGTTTGGACATTCTGGTCGCGACGCCTGGCCGTCTGGAAGACCATATAAAGTCTGGTAACCTATCGCTCGATCATACTGAAACCTTGATCCTTGACGAGGCGGATCAAATGCTGGATTTGGGGTTTTTTCCAGCTATCCGACGGATCGCTCAAAAAGCGCCGCGCACGCGTCAGACTATTTTACTTTCGGCGACAATGCCGAAGCCCATTCGGGCTTTGGCCGCTGAACTGTTGCAAGAGCCGAAAGACGTTTCTGTAGCGCCCGCATCGACGCCCGTTGAGCGAATTCAGCAAGCTGTGATGATGGTCGAAAAACCCGAAAAGCGCGCTTTCGTTCTGCAGGCGATCGAAAATCAGTTTCGAACAATTATTTTCACCCGCACCAAGCACGGCGCCGAACAGCTGCAAAAATTTCTGTCGCGGCAGAATGTATTATGCTCTGCAATTCACGGTGATAAAAGCCAAGGGCAACGCCAACGCGCCTTGGAAGCATTTCGCACGGGCGAAGAGCATGTTCTGATTGCGACAGATATCGCCGCTCGCGGACTTGATATTCCCGATGTTTCGCTGGTGGTTAATTATGATCTTCCCACCGTGCCCGAGGCCTATGTCCACCGCATTGGACGGACGGCGCGCGCCGGAAGAGAAGGGCGCGCGATTACGCTTTGCTCGTCAGAGGAGCAAAAGCATCTGCGGGAAATTGAGAGGCTGATCAAGGTGAAAATACCGGTCGAGAATGTTCGCGCTGGCCGTATTGATGATGATAGCTACGATCCCATGAAAGCCGTTGCAACCCCGGTTAAGAAAAAGCCTAACCCTGCCGAAGCAAGCCCTGATGCGGTTGTTCAAGATACATCTAAAAGGGGTCGCGGTCGCGCGAAGAAGAAATATCGCGCCAGTGACGGGCGCGGAAAGAAACCAAACGCAATGGGGCAAAAGCAACGCAAACGCCCGGCAAAATCATCCGGTGATGCTAAAGCATCGCCGACCCCGAAGCGGCGGGGAGGAAAAAACGCCGTGCGTCGCAACCAATCACAAAGTAAGATGTCGCGACAGAAGTCAGCCCACCGCGATGCCTAGATGGTGATGGGGCGGTATTGCTCGCAATCATCAAATCTAAAATTTGCAAAAGACGCATAGCTGTCTTTCCGCGCGCTTCCTCATTGACAAGTGAGAGATGTTTTATAGTGTCTAGAGACCCGACTGCGCTCGCGCGGTATATGGGATAGTCTTGCGTCAAAAAAGAAAAATAAACCGCAAGGAGAAAAATAATAATGACAACAATTTTTAAAACAAAAAATGAAATCCGTGATTTCTATGAAAATCATGAGAGCAATGGCTGGGAGGACACCAAGCTCTCTCCGGAGCTCACGGACTTATCGGAAGCTTTCAGGGGTTTAGGTGGCTTCAATGGCGACATCAGCGGCTGGGATACCAGCAATGTCACTAACATGAGCAAGATGTTTTACTATGTCTATGCTTTCAATCAAGATATTGGCAACTGGGACACTAGCAACGTCACCAACATGAGCGAGATGTTTTATAAAGCTTACAAATTCAATCGAGATATAGGTATCTGGAACACCCGCAACGTCGAAAACATGACCAATATGTTTTTCGATGCCGCCGTTTTCAATCGAGATATAGGCAACTGGGACACCAGCAAGGTCACCAACATGTATGGGATGTTTTTCAATGCCCAACAATTCAATCGAGATATTGGCAACTGGGATACACGCAACGTCACGGACATGAACGCGATGTTTTATGGCGCCACCGCTTTCAATCAAGATATTGGCGGATGGAACACCCGCAACGTCGAAAACATGGAATATATGTTTTGCCGCGCCTCCGCTTTCAATCAAGATATAGGCAACTGGAACACCAGCAAGGTCACCAACATGTATCGGATGTTTTATGGCGACACCGCTATGAAGCAGAAAAACAAACCGAAAGAGCATTCAACCTATTTCGTCCGGCCTTGAATTTTCTCGACCGTGCGCAAGCCGCCGAGCCCCGTTATGCGGCTATCTGAAAATAGGTGCTGTCGGTCGTTATCTGTGTCGATCTAATTTGCCAGTTTGCGCCCGTAAATAGCCCATATGGCGGCGACGACCACTTCAAATATAACAGCGCTCCAGATGGTCGGTGCATCATGCGCGATGCCCGATAAGATCCGTAAAACCGCCGCCATGCCAATCAAGAAAGCAGCGGCGAATAAAAACGCGGGACGCTTTTTCCATACACCATAAGCCGACAAGCCACCCATGCCGAAAAAGAAGGCGCCGACATCGCCAATCTGCGAATTGCGCCCCGGCCCCTCTAAAAGAACCATTTGTATAGCCGCTGCGGCTCCGGCCGGGTCAAACGCCCAACGTAGTGCCATCACCAATATGAGGGCGCTAAAAGCACCGGCTATGATTTGAAGTGTTTTTTCCATGGTTTACTCCCCCCTAAAGACTGGCCAAAGAGTGGCGCTATAATCGCGACCGCGCAAGTGATTTTTAGTCGGCCAGGCGGCCACCAGCGCTGCTTTATTAATTGCTCTAGGGCATTAATCGCGCAAGAAATTGCGCGCCATGTGCAGCAGGATGGCGAGGGTAAGAAGTCCGCCGATCAGGGCGACGCCATAGCCTATCATGCCAAAAATATTGGTCGTGCCGAGGATATTATCGGCAAAAGACAAGGCGCGGTTAGGGGCGGCGTTGCCGAACCAATAAAAAATGGTGTTGGCCCAGCCGATAAAAATCATGCCCCGAGCATAGAGCCTTTGGCGCTGTACGGCGAGATCGCTATGCGGCAAGGCAAAAGCAATAGCGACCATCAGCAGGCCATTTAAAACGCCGCCAGTATGGGCGCGGGCCCAGCCAGAGCTTGTCCCGAAAATGGTAACGTCGACAAATTGCCCAGGCGTTACCTCAAGACCGCCGATTAAGCCAAAGGCAAGCATAAAGCCAGCCAACAGAGCGATGATGATGATCACCAGCGCGTGGCCAATCAATGTTTTTTGAAAATCATTCATAGCGCCCCTCCTATGCGGCAAGCCTAAACTTTTCTGGGGCGCGAAAGCAAGAGGGGCGGGTCTTTAGGAGCTGGGTTTTAAGTTTTGTCGCTGGCGTTAAGGTATTTGCCGCCGCAATAGATCAGTGTTTCGATATCGCGGCTGTCATAGCTGGTCACTTCACCAACGAAAATAATGTGATCGCCGCCAGCATATTGATGCTTCGTTTGGCACCGGAATAAGGCAGCATAATCGGGCAGCAGGGGGAAGGCGCCAGCTGGATCGGTAACATCGAGATTGGCGAATTTATCTGTTCCCGTGCGGGCGAAGGCGTTAGACAACGCACTTTGATGGCTGCCAAGGACGTGCACATTAAAGCCCTCGGCAGCGCAGAAGCTGTCGAGATTGGCCGAGTCGCGCCCCAATGACCATAGGATTAGGGGCGGTGAGAGCGACACCGAATTGAAACTGCTTGCGGTCACGCCAACAGCAGCGCCGTTGGCGTCACGGGTGGTGACGATGGTCACGCCCGTGGCAAATTTTCCAAGCGCAGATCTGAACTGTTGGTGCTGATCAGGCATAGAGGAACAAAGCTCCCATGAGAGGACTAAAAAGGATTTCACCTAAATGTAGGAGAATTTGGTAAAAAGCAAGCCACAACCCAGAGTTCTTATCAGTTTTGTCCGGCTGTGAAGGATCCTTGCTTTGCCGTTGAAATCACATATTCTAGCTGGAGCATAGTTAGGTAGAGGATAGCAAATGAGCAGAGCAGAATTTGAAACAGCCCATGATCTGATGGGTAAAGAAGGTATGCAAGTCGGGCCTACGCCATGGCTTGAGATGTCGCAAGAGCGCATCAATTTGTTTGCCGATGCTACCGAGGACCATCAATGGATCCATGTCGATGTTGAAAAAGCAGCGCAAGGGCCGTTTGGAGCGCCGATCGCACATGGTTACTTAACTCTGTCTTTGGCGGCGAAGTTTCTATCGCAACTGGTGGCGGTGCGGAATATCTCGATGGGCGTTAATTATGGCGTTGGGAAAGCGCGCTTTCCTAATGCCGTTAAGGCGGGCAAGCGCCTGCGGGCGCATGGCGAGATTGTGCATGTCGAAGAAGCCGGCGGCGGCGTGCAATTGACCTGCCGCATTACGGTTGAGATTGAAGGCGAAGAGCGGCCCGCTTGCGTGGTCGACACTATTAGCCGCTATTATCCCGCGTAATTGCGATGAGTGCGTCCTTACGAATTGAAAAAACCGGCGCCATTACGCGGATGACGTTGAACCGGCCCGAGGCGATGAATGCGCTCCTACCAGAGACCCATGATGCGTTGCACGATGCCTTTAACGACTTTGGTAAGGACACCAGCCAACTGGTGTGTGTGATCACAGGGGCGGGCGACCGCGCTTTTTGCGCTGGCACGGATCTGAAGGCGCTCGAAGATTATCGGCCTTACCCAGCTTCGGGCTATGCTGGAATTGTGGAGCGCTTTGATCTCGACAAACCTGTTATCGCTGCCGTCAATGGTTTTGCGCTTGGCGGTGGCTTTGAATTGGCTTTGGCATGCGACATTATTATTGCCAGCGAGACAGCCAAATTTGGCCTTCCCGAGCCGTTGGTCGGGGCGGTTGCTTTAGGGGGTGGCTTGCATCGCCTGCCGCGCCAGATCGGTCTTAAGCGGGCTATGGGGATGATCTTGACCAGCCGAATGATTTCGGCAGCAACGGCTCTAGAGTATGGTCTCGTTAATGAGGTCGTGCCCCCCGAGGCTTTGATGACGTGTGTTCAGTCTTGGTGCGATGATATTTTACGCGCCTCGCCAGCTTCTATTCGGGCTTCGAAACAGACTTTACGGCGGGGGCTTGATGAAGACAGCCTCGCTACCGCCTTGAAACAGCAGGCCAGCTATCCGGCCTTCCAAGATTGGCAAAGAAGCCCTGATGCGATTGAGGGGCCGCGCGCTTTTGCCGAGAAGCGGGCCCCCAAATGGCAGAGCTAAGCTCGTGAAGCGTTTTCTCTCCTCCGCCGTCGGGATGTTTCTGGTCAGCTTGATCGGGGCGAGTATCATCGGCTTTTTGAATTACACGAATCTGTGGCGGCATGTGAACCGCCGTCATCTCACCGAGGCTTTGAAAAAATCGCCGCGGCCGATTTTAATCACCTGGCACGAGCAGTTGACGGCTTTTCCCGTGATCATGGGGCTGTTTAATTCTTTTTCGGTTTTGTGTTCGCCGCATTCCGATGGGCGCGTCATCGGCTATATTTTACGCCGCTTTGGACATCGCGCTATTTGGGGTAGTTCTAATCGCCAGCCGACCGCCGCTCTGCGCGCGTTGGTGCGAGAGGTGAAAGAGGGCCGCGCTATTGCCATCAGCCCCGATGGGCCGCGTGGGCCGGCACATATATTGGCCCCCGGAGCGATTAGCCTCGCCATGATGACCGGCGCACCGATCGTGCCCGTGGTGTGGCGTTCGCGGCGGCAATGGCGGGCGGGCGGCTGGGACAAAATGCGTTTTATGAAACCCTTTGGTCGCGGCATCGTGCTCTATGGTGAGCCGATTTTTATTCCAAAAACCTCGGATCGATCAGAGTTAGAGCGCTTGCGCCGCGATGTCGAAGACCGGTTTATGGCGCTCGACGGCGAGGTTGAAGCTATGATGAATATGACGAGCGCTGGCTAATCATGGCGCGTGCTAGCATTTTATCCTGCCTTGAGGGGGTCGGCGAGGTAGATCCGACGGAGGCTATTTTTGCCCTATTATTTACCGAGCAACCTGATCTTCAAGCCGTTTTTGGACTGGATCGTTCCGGCGGTGTACGGCGCGCAATGCTGCAAAACTGTTTTGAGATTATTGTTGACTACGCCTCTTCGGGAAACCTCTACGCCAATCAGCTGCTCGGGATTTATTATAATCACGCGACCTATGAAACGACGCGAACACAATTTCTGAGTTTTTTCGCGGTGATCGGTGAGTGGCTCGCACAAAAAGATACTGCCCTGTGGCAGGCCGCGCGCACCCCGTGGATGGAGATGGAAGCGGAATTCGCCCGCCTTATTCCCGAAAATTAGGCGAAGATTGCTTAATGCATAGAGCCGCTGTGATCGGCGCCATTGCTCATATAGGGCTTTGCGGATAGCGTCAGAGGTGGCGAAAGCTCGAAGCGGAAAGTGAAAACAGGATCTGTGACTGTCTCGTCGCGCTCGAACAACATGATGTGATAGCCCTTCGGCGCAAAGCGATATTCGGTTTCTGCAGCGACTGCAAATTTATCGATTTGCCGCATCTGCATTATCCCATCCTGCATCTCAGTGGAGTGCATTTCGACACGTTTATAGCCAGAGCTTTCAACGGCGAGCAAGGTATCGTCCGTCTCGCCCAAATTACGGATTGAGAAATAGCCAACGTCGGCGACGTGCCCCTGCCTGACTGAAAGGCCCTCAATTTTTATATCGGGCGCAGAAGGTGCGCTGCAGGCGAAGAGAAACATCACGCCGAGAGCGGCTAAAACTTGACGCAAAACCATGGAGAAAATCCTCTAAGCTGTGACGACCGTAAAATCACCCGACGTGGGGTTGTAGTTTTCAAGTTCGCCCGTTCCAATATTGTGCCACAATCCGTGCAGCGTAAGGCGCTCATCTGCAATCGCCTCAGCGATGAATGGAAAGCCTAAAAGATTACTCAGCGAAACCACAATCGATTGTTTCTCAAGCTTGGTGATTTGCTCTGCGGTTGAGCCATGGGCGCCGAGCTCGTCAAAAGCGGGTTGAAGAATATCGAGCCATTTGCGGATAAAGGTGGTGTTTTCGTAAAGCTCTTTTTGTGTGCCATTACACGCATGGTAGCCGCTATTAATCCCGCCGCAACCCGAATGCCCTAGTACAACAATGTGTGCAACTTTTAGGGCTCTGACAGCATATTCAATGGCGGCAGAGGTGCCGTGATGGTCGCCGTCTTCTTTATAGGGTGGAACCAAATTAGCAATGTTGCGGTGGATAAAAAAGTCACCCGATTCGGCGCCGAACAGGGACATGGCATGGATCCGACTATCACAGCAACTAATGATCATGGCGCGTGGATGTTGGCCTTGCTCGGCCAAATGTTGATACCAGCTTTTATTGTCTTCATAGTCAGTCGCCCGCCAGCCGAGATAACGCTTGGCGAGATAGGTCGGAAGGGGGCGAATAGCATCACCTGCCATAATTTTGTCTCCTTTGATCCTAAAGTGCTGAGCTAAACAGTTGCAAAATCTATACTAAAAGCCTTTTATAGGCGCAAGGAAAACAGGAAGCCGGGATGCCGATTTTTATGTTTGAAGGGAGCATGAATGCGTAAAGCCACAGGTCTCAGTCGTATTTACTACGCCACTAAGTTTTCGTTACAGGGCATTAGGTCGTGCTGGCAAAGCGAGCCGGCTTTTCGCTTTGAGCTCTTGCTTTTGTGCTTTTTTGCACCGGCCTCATTTTTTGTCGCGAAATCACCCCAGCAGTGGGCGGTTTTGATCATCCCGATTATGGGCGTTCTGGCGATGGAGATGGTCAATACGGCGATCGAGCGCGTTGTCGACCATATCTCTTTGGAAGATCACGAATTGCTGGGGCAGGCGAAAGACCTAGGGTCAGCGGCCGTATTTATGTTTATGCTGGCGACACTTTTGGTGTGGGGCGCCGTCATCGTCGACAATTGGCCGTTATTCTGACCGTGCTTATTCGCCAGGCATCAAGTCCGGCACGGATGCAGGTAGGCTCGGTGTTGTTTCCGGTGCTGGGTTTAATCCCGATTTTGGATCTAGCTCATTGGGTCGGTTGAGCCACACGCCACGCATTGACATTAGGGCCCAAAATATCGACGCCGCACTCAGAATCCACAAAGACAAGCTGACATGTAATGCCAGAGCGAAACTATTGCCGACCAGCATCGCGGCAAAGCCATAGTAGCGATGTTTTTTGTTATCAGCCGATAGAAGCGGAGCGGCGATGACTGTTCCGAAAAAGACGGCTCCAACTTGCAGAATTTCGCCAATATCAACCATGTTAAACCTCATAAAGGAAGTCAAATATTCCTAAACGGTTTGAAGCAGGGCTGTACCGCATGGCCCGGGCCCGATCTTTTCGACCGATTATTTCTCAATATTCCTTTTTTTTCCTGACGCAAGTGAAATCAGAGGGCTTCTGTCAATTATTGAAATTTAATAATTAAATCAATAAAAACATGTAGTTATGCCATTGATTTGGGGTGTGTGCGGAGATATTTGGGGGGGCTCAAGCAGGGGCGCCGCCACGCTCATGATCATTTATGCAAATCAACCTTAGGTCATTGAAAATATTATGATTTTAAATTGCAAAAATATATAGTTAGCTATATATAATGAAAATATTCGTTAAGGAGGCGACAATGACATCTGATAGTGAGGTTTCGGATCAAGGTTTGGCGCCGCTGGCATCGATTGAAGATGCCGTTATGTGGGAAATGCGAATGTGCCATTTATTGTACGAGCAGTCGATCACCCAGTTTTTGCCGCGCGGCGTGACCCTTCAGCAATATATGGTGCTACAGCATTTGGCGCAGGGTACGGCCAGCGTTGGTCTGCTGGCGGATTTATTCGGCGTACGTCAGCCGACCATGTCGGTGTTGTTGTCGCGCTTGCAGCAAAAAGGTTTGGTCAGGCGGCGGTCTGGCCAAGTCGACGGTAGACTGCATTTTTTCACAATTTCGGCTTCGGGGCGGAGCTTGTTGCGCAAGCTTGTAAAACCGATGCGACGATTTACCAATGCTTTTCAAAAAGAATTAGAAGTCGAGCTTGCGACAAGCTTGTTAACAGATTTACGCTTATTGCGCACGCGCCTCGCCCGCGTAATTGTTTAGCGAAGGACAGAGTAACTTATGGATTATCACAAACTCGCTGATCGCGTGAAATGGTTCAGTACCGCTTGTGTTTTGACGGGTATTTTGCTGACTAATTTAAATATCTATCCGCTTAATTTAGCCTTCCATGCGGTCGGGGTTTTGCTGTGGACATGGGTCGGCTATGTCAAACGCGATGGTGCGATTATGACTAATTTTGGTTTGCAGATCCCACTGTTTATAATTGGTGCGGCAAATTTGGTGTTGTCTTGAGTTTCACCCCTTGCTCTGAGATGATGCCGACGCGATGCCAGCCGTAATGATCAAGCAAGGACTGCGATGAGCGATATATTAAGGATGCGTGACGTGGGCTTTGCCTTTCCGTCGAACGATCATTTTGCCATACATATTGCCGCCTTTTCTTTAGCTGCCGGCGAGCGCGTTCTACTTTTGGGGCCGTCGGGGAGCGGTAAATCGACCACGCTCAACCTTCTGAGCGGTGTGTTGCGGCCGGAGCAGGGAGAAATTACTTTTGCGGCGCAAGATCTCTGTGCACTGTCATCGCGGCAACTCGATCGTTTTCGCGGTGAACATATCGGCCTCATCCATCAAACCTTCAACCTCATTCCGTGGCTCAGCGCCGCGCAAAATATTGCCTTGGGCTTGGCCTTTGCTACGCAACGTAAGGCGCGTCTTCGCGGATCGGTTGAGACGGAAGTCACAGATTTAATGAATGCTCTTGGCTTGCCGGCCGAGCTGTATGCCGATCAGATGGCGGCGCAGCTCAGTATCGGGCAGCAGCAACGCGTTGGCGCGGCGCGCGCGTTAATTGGGCGGCCCGAACTTATTTTGGCGGATGAGCCGACCTCGGCGCTGGATCCCGATACGACGGCGGATTTCATGCAGCTTTTAACCGGGTCGTTGGATCCAGAGCGGCAAGCCCTGATCATGGTCAGCCATGACCACCGCCTCGCGGACCATTTTACCCGCACCATATATATGGCCGATTTTATGGAGCTGAACTGATGCGGCTTAATTTACTGGCATTAACTTGGCGTTCGATAGTCAGCCGCGGCTTTAGCATCGCCTTGGTCGTTTTTACCTTGTCGCTGTCGATCGCTCTGTATTTTTCCGTGCTCGGCGTGCAGCGCACGACGCGCGAGCATTTTGCCAATGCGTTACGAGGTGTCGATCTGGTTGTCGCGCCGCGCGGTAATGATGTTCAAATTATTCTCTATAGTTTTTTTAACATTGGCGAGCCGACGGGTTTGATGGCATGGGAGACGGTTGAAAAACTTGCGGCTTATGACGGCGTCGCGCGTGCTATTCCAATATCGCTGGGTGAC
>JAYODZ010000036.1:0-16558 GCA_038106515.1 Rhodobiaceae bacterium | reverse complement strand
TGATTTACGGCGGTCACATTATTTCGCACGCCCGCAGCATGAGCTTTAATGGCCTCGCCAATGGTTTTGCTGTCGCCGCCCTCAATGGCGGCAAACATAAAGCCCCCTGTTTTGCGGGTGATACGATATACGCCGCCAGTCATATTTTGGATAAACAGCCTTGCGCCGGTCGCGATGACATTGGGGCTCTGCGCGTGCAGCAGTTTGTTTCTAAAAATCAGTATCTCAGCGAGGTTGCAGATTTGGGCGACAACCCCAATATCGTCCTCGAGCTGGATATTTGGCTGTGGATGCCACGGCGCTAGAAACAGATAGATTTTCAGGGGCTTTTGCTCAGGCAGATTGCGTATTTTTGTCTCGGGTGCGCGGCTTTGCTTGGCAGATTGGCTTGCTTTCGCTATATATGCGGCTCACACTTGGTCTGGCACATCTGCCTGAGGAGAGAGATCATGGCTCAGAACGGAAATATGCAGCGCCCGCTTTCGCCGCATATCCAAATTTATCGTTGGACGCTGACGATGACCTTGTCGATCTTGCATCGCGCCACCGGCATAGCGCTCTATGCGGGGACGGCATTATTGGCTTGGTGGCTTTTGGCCGTGGCGTCTGGCCCAGAGGCCTATGCACAGGTGCAAGCCGTTTCAAGCCATTGGCTTGGTCGCCTCGTTTTATTTGGTTATAGCTGGGCGTTGTTCCATCACATGTTTGGGGGCTTACGTCACTTTATCTGGGATACGGGGCGCGGGTTTGATTTGCCGACGGTCGAGCGCATGGCTCGCCTCAGCACGCTTTTGCCTCTGCTGTTGACCCTCGCAGCTTGGATCGCGGCCTATAAATATTTGGGAGTATTGTAATGACCATGCGAACACCTTTGGCGCGCGTGCGCGGTCTTGGCTCGGCCAAAAAAGGCACCGAGCATTTCTGGCTGCAACGGGTGACGGCTCTGGCAAATATTCCGCTGACTTTATTTTTGGTTGTGTCCCTCGTCGTCCATACGGGTAGCGATTTTGAAACCATGCGCGCTTATTTAGCGACGCCTTGGGTGAGTGTTGCCATGGTGTTGTTGATCATCAGCGCTGTTTGGCATATGCGCTTGGGTCTGCAAGTGGTGATCGAGGACTATGTGCATGGTGAGGGCCAAAAGCTACTCGCTATTATGTTGAATAATTTCATCGCACTCATTATTGCGGTGAGCTGCTTGATGGCGATTTTAAGAATCGCGCTCTAAATAACGCGTGCAACGCGCACAAGGAGTAATGCATGACTGCTTATGAGTTTATCGATCACCAATTTGATGTGGTTGTTGTCGGGGCCGGCGGATCCGGACTGCGGGCGGCACTTGGGTGTTCAGAACGCGGCCTACGCACCGCCTGTATCTCCAAGGTTTTTCCAACCCGAAGCCATACGGTGGCAGCTCAGGGCGGCATTTCAGCGGCGCTTGGTAATATGGGCGACGATGATTGGCGCTGGCATATGTATGACACGGTCAAAGGCTCGGACTGGCTCGGCGACCAAGACGCAATCGAATATCTGTGCCGCAATGCTCCAGAAGCCGTGTATGAGCTGGAGCATTTCGGTGTGCCCTTTTCGCGGACCGAGGATGGTAAAATTTACCAACGTCCCTTTGGCGGCATGACGACCAATTTTGGTGAAGGCATCGCGCAACGCACATGTGCCGCGGCCGATCGGACAGGGCATGCAATTTTGCATACGCTTTATGGGCAATCGCTGCGCTATGACACCGAGTTCTTTATCGAATATTTCGCCCTCGACCTGATCATGGATAAGGGCCGCTGTGTCGGCGTCGTTGCTCTGAAAATGGACGATGGTACCTTGCACCGTTTCCAGGCCCAGCAAGTGATTTTGGCGACGGGCGGATATGGCCGTGCCTATTTCTCGGCGACATCGGCCCACACCTGCACCGGCGATGGCTCGGCGATGGTGATCCGGGCCGGTCTGCCGCTGCAGGATATGGAATTTGTACAATTCCATCCGACCGGCATTTATGGTGCTGGCTGCTTAATCACGGAGGGTGCGCGCGGCGAAGGCGGGATTTTGATTAACTCCGAAGGTGAGCGTTTTATGGAACGCTATGCGCCATCGGCCAAAGATCTGGCGTCACGCGATGTGGTCTCACGTGCCATGACGATTGAAATTCGCGAAGGCCGCGGCGTTGGCGCTAATAAAGATCATATTTATCTTCACCTCGATCACATAGATCCCGATGTTTTGGCCGAGCGTCTGCCAGGTATTTCTGAAAGCGCGCGGATTTTCTCTGGCGTTGATGTGACGCGCGAGCCGATCCCAGTGCTGCCAACCGTGCATTATAATATGGGCGGCATTCCAACCAATTATCATGGCGAGGTGTTAAACCCGTCGGCTGATAATCCTGAGCGCACGGTGCCGGGTCTGTTCGCGATTGGCGAGGCGGCTTGTGTGTCGGTGCATGGCGCCAACCGTCTCGGCTCAAATTCGTTGATCGACTTGGTTGTGTTTGGCCGCGCGTCGGCTATTCGCGCCGCCGAGGTGACCGAAGCTGGCGCCGGCGGCCCTGCGCTCCCCGCTGATGCAGGCCAAAATGCCATTGCGCGCTTGGACCATTACCGCAACGCCAATGGCGCAACCATGACCGCCGAGTTGCGGCTTGAAATGCAGCGCACAATGCAAGAGAACTGCGCCGTGTTCCGCACAGGCGATGTCTTGGAAGAGGGCTGCAAGCGCATGCAGAAAGTGGTTGCGGGCATGCCCGATATTAAAGTGACGGACCGCTCCTTGATCTGGAATAGCGATCTGATCGAGACGCTCGAATTTGACAATTTGATTGTGCAGTCGATCGCAACCGTAGAGGGCGCCAATGCCCGTAAGGAAAGCCGCGGCGGACATGCGCGCGAGGATTATCCAGAGCGCGACGATGCCGAGTGGATGAAACATACGCTGACCTGGGTCGACGACAAAGGCAAAGCCAAAATCGATTATCGCGGCGTTCACACCTTCACCCTCAGCAATGAGGTGTCGTACATCGAACCGAAAGCCCGCGTCTATTAGGCCTTTATACTGATTGCAAAGACCGAGAATTGAGAGAGTAAAACATGGTTGAGATTGCACTTCCGGCAAATTCTAAAGTCAAAACGGGGAAAACCTATCCGGCGCCTGCGGGCACGGAGAAGCCGTTGACGCTGAAAGTCTATCGTTGGGATCCAGAGGACGGCGAAAATCCCCGCGTTGATAGCTATACCATCGACGCGAAAGACTGCGGGCCGATGGTGCTCGACGCTTTGATCAAAATTAAAAATGAGGTCGATTCGACCCTGACCTTCCGGCGCTCGTGCCGCGAGGGCATTTGCGGCTCTTGCGCCATGAATATTGACGGCCAGAATACCTTGGCCTGCACCAAGGGTTTGGATGAAATCAAGGGCGATGTAAAAATTTATCCCTTGCCGCATATGCCAGTGATCAAAGACTTGGTGCCGGATTTAACCAATCTTTATGCACAATATGCCTCGATCGAGCCGTGGCTGAAAACCGATAGTCCTAAGCCTGAAAAAGAGTGGCGCCAGTCGCGCGATGATCGCGATAAGCTCGACGGGCTTTACGAATGTATTTTGTGCGCTTGCTGTTCGACGTCTTGTCCGAGCTATTGGTGGAATTCAGATAAATATCTCGGCCCGGCTGTATTGTTGCAAGCCTATCGTTGGTTGGCCGACAGTCGCGATGAGGCGCGCGGCGACCGTCTGGATGATTTAGAAGACCCGTTCCGTGTTTATCGCTGTCACACCATTATGAATTGCGCCAAGGCATGTCCGAAAGGTCTATCGCCGGCGAAAGCGATTTCGGAAATCAAAAAAATGATGGTGGAGCGCGAGGTTTAAAAGCGTCGTCGCGTCGGGCGTTCATCAAATTGTCACAGAATTGTCGTACGGGGCTGTGATGAAAAATATTCTGTTTTTGTGTACTGGCAATAGCTGCCGCTCGATTATGGCCGAGGCTTATTTCAATCATGCCGCGGCGGGGCGTTGGCGGGCATATAGTGCTGGCAGCCTGCCCACAGGCGAGGTTCACCCTATGGCGCTCGCCACCTTGCAAGCCGCGGGGATCTTATATTCTGTACCGCGGTCAAAATCTTGGGACGAGTTTGAGGCGACGGGAGCCCCGATCATGAATCAAATCGTAACAGTGTGCGACAATGCGGCGAATGAGACCTGTCCGATCTGGCCGGGGCATCCGGTGACGGCGCATTGGCCGTTCCCGGATCCAGCGCATTTTGCCGGTTCGGAGAGCGACCGCAGTGATCATTTTCGGAGCGTGTTTGTTATGATCCGCGATCGTATTGATCGGTTTTTACAAGACGGCGTCGCGTAATGGGTGGCCGCGCAGCGCTCGCAGAAATTCTCGGGACGGCTTTACTGGTGGCGACAGTGGTTGGCTCCGGCATCATGGCGGCCGGCCTTGCTAATGGCAATCTGGCTGTCGCGCTGCTGGGCAATACACTGGCCACGGCGGCCATTCTATATGTTTTAATTACCGTGCTGGGGCCAGTATCGGGAGCGCATTTCAATCCAGCCGTGAGCTTGATGTTTTTCCTGCGGGGGGACTTACGCCTATCCCATCTCGTTCTCTACTCTGTGTGCCAGTTCGCGGGCGGCCTGATCGGGATGGCGCTGGCGCATAGCATGTTTGATCAGAGCTTGGTGCAAGTGTCGACTGTCGACCGCGCTGGGTGGAACTTGGGTTTTTCAGAGTGGGTCGCAAGCTTTGGGCTCGGGCTGACCATATTGGGAGGGTTACGCTACCGTCCTGAAGCCGTCGCGATGTTGGTCGGCATGTATATCGCCGCGGGTTATTGGTTCACTGCCTCGACAAGTTTTGCCAATCCTGCTGTGACCTTGGCGCGCAGTTTTTCAGATAGTTTCTCGGGTATTCGCCTTGCCGATGTCCCCTTCTTCATTTTGGCGCAATATCTGGGCTTGGTGGCAGCGCTGCTCGTCGGGCGCTATCTCTTCGCGGCCGATCCGACGGATGACTAGGTTTTTCTTCCTGCTTCATCGACAAGCGTGCTAGGCTCGCAAGACATGAAAAAAAGGAAGAAAAATGTCAATGTCAATGAATGGTCTCTCCATGGTCGATATGCATGCTAGTTTTTTTGGCTGGATGTTGCTGATCAATATAATTGTTTTGTTGATCGGGCATCTTAAGCTTAGCCTGTTTCGGCCACAGGTTTTGCGCTTGGCGGTCAAGATTTATGGTGCTGATGGTGAGGCGCTGGTGAAAAACGGCCCGCGCTTTATGATGTATTATTATCTTTTTGTGATCATCTTTAATCTGGTGCCGTATCTCGCTTTGCGCATTATGGCGTAGTGCGTCATGTTTTGCGCTGGCGCCGATATGTTCTATAAGGCGTCCGCATAGAGAGTTTAAGAGGCTTCGGCATGCGTTTTAAGCGTTTGGTCCAGATTACAGAGTTAAGCCTATGACGGGCGCGCATCGTTCGCCTGCGGACGCCTATGCCGACATGGTGGCCAGCGGCGTGATTGACTTTGATCCTGTGCAGGCTGCGACGGCGCAACGGCTGGATGATTTGTGGCAAGCGCTCGAGCGTAAGTCGGCGCGGCGTTGGTTTCGCAGGTCGACGACAGTGCGCGGTATGTATATTTTTGGCGACGTCGGGCGCGGTAAATCTATGCTGATGGATATGTTCTTTGAAAGCCTGACGGAAAAACATAAACGTCGGGTGCATTTCCACGCCTTTATGCAAGACGTGCATGAGTTGATTTTTGACTGGCGGCAAAAGCAAAAACAGGGGCGAGTACAAAATGGTGATCCGATCCCACCGGTGGCCGCGCAAATAGCTGGCATGGCGCGGGTTTTGTGCTTTGACGAGTTTCAGGTCAAGGATATTGCCGATGCCTCGATTTTGGGTCGGCTGTTTTCGCACCTGCTGGAGGCGGGCATTACGGTGATCGCGACCTCGAACCGCCACCCCGATGATTTATATCGCGGCGGTTTGCATCGCGATCGTTTCTTGCCCTTTATCGACTTGGTCAAGCAGGAGATGGATGTCGTGCCCCTCGAGGCGGAAAAGGATTATCGTCTCGACCGCTTGAGCGGTCATCCGGTTTGGTTTTCGCCGATTGGGCCAGGCGCGCGTGCGGCGCTCGATGAGCGCTTTTCCAGTCTAACAGGAAATGCTCCGCGCAAGGCGTTTAAGCTACCCTTGAAGGGGCGGGTTTGGGTGATCCCCGAAACGGCGCAAGGTGTAGCGCGGCTGAGTTTCGACGCCCTCTGTGCTGAAAACCGCGGCGCGCAGGATTATTTGGCGCTGGCGCAGCAGTTCCACACACTGGTAATCGACAATATCCCGATTTTATCTCCAGAAAATCGGAACGAGGCCATTCGCTTTGTGACGTTGATCGATGCTCTGTATGAGTTCAAGGTCAAGCTTGTGGCCTCCGCCGATGCGGAGCCAACAGCGCTTTATCTACAGGGCGATAGCGCTTTTGAATTTCAGCGTACCAGTTCGCGCCTGATGGAAATGCGGGCGCAAGATTATTTAGCGCTGCCGCATATGCGGCCGGAAAAGCCAGCTGATAGGTCGGCGTAACAAGGGGGGTGGCACCCTGAGCCTTGCTTTAGGCCGCTTGCGTCGGCCGCTTAAACGCGCTACTTGTCTGTTCGAGTTGCCCCGAGAGGCAAGGCAACGCTCTAGAAAAAAGGATTTGATCGCATGGCGCGCAAAAAAATAGCACTTATTGGTGGTGGCCAAATCGGCGGTACGCTCGCTCATTTGGCGGGTTTGAAAGAACTGGGTGACATTGTCATTTTTGATATTGTTGATGGTATTCCTCAAGGTAAGGCTTTGGATATTGCCGAAAGCTCGCCGGTCAGTGGCTTCGATGCCAAATTGAGTGGCACGAAAGCATACTCTGGTATTAAAGGCGCAGATGTTGTCATCGTCACGGCTGGTGTGCCACGTAAACCAGGCATGAGCCGCGATGATTTGCTCGGCATTAACCTCAAAGTCATGAAACAGGTTGGTGAGGGCATTAAAAAATATGCGCCCAACGCTTTTGTGATTTGTATCACCAACCCGCTCGATGCCATGGTTTGGGCTTTGCAAAAATTCTCAGGCCTGCCGAAAAATAAAGTTGTCGGCATGGCGGGCGTATTGGACTCGGCACGTTTCCGTTACTTCTTGGCTGAAGAATTGAACGTGTCCGTCCGCGACGTATCGGCCTTCGTGCTGGGTGGGCATGGTGACACGATGGTGCCAAGCGTGCGTTATTCGACCGTCGGCGGTATTCCGCTACCCGATTTGGTCAAAATGAAAATGCTCAGCCAGAAACGGCTCGATGAAATTGTGCAACGGACGCGCGACGGTGGCGCCGAAGTGGTTGCGCTTTTGAAAACGGGTTCAGCCTTTTACGCGCCAGCCGCTTCGGCCATTGAGATGGCCGAAAGCTATCTGAAAGACCAGCGCCGTATTCTGCCGTGCGCGGCGCATTTGAACGGCGAATATGGCCGCAATAAGCTCTATGTTGGCGTGCCGGTTATTATCGGCGCCAAAGGGGTTGAGCAGATCATTGAGATCAAGCTGGATGCCAAAGAGCGGTCCATGTTCAATCAATCGGTCAAGGCCGTGCAAGGTCTTATTAGTGCTTGCCAAAAAATTGATCCATCCTTGAAATAGTACCCAGGGACGAGATATCGAAGATCAGGAAACGGGGCCATGTGCCCCGTTTTTTGTTGCCCGCCGATCGGAAGATTTATTCTAAGCTTGGTCGCCTGGTTTCAGCCACCAGACGCTGGAAAACGGCAAAAAAGTTAAAAAGGCGAGTTTTCTTTGCCCGATCAACGCGGTATAACCCGTTAGTCTTGACGCGACCAGCGTCGTTCCGGCAAGTCTTTGGAGGGTAAGGGTTATATGAATATTCACGAATATCAGGCCAAGCAGGTGTTAAAATCTTTTGGCGTCGCGGTTCCAGATGGCTTCGCTGCATTTTCGGTTGATGAAGCCGTCGCAGCCGCCGAAAAATTAGCTGGCCCTGTCTATGTGGTGAAAGCGCAAATCCATGCGGGTGGCCGCGGCAAGGGCGGTGGCGTTAAGGTCGTCAAATCGATCGACGATGTGCGTGCTGAAGCCGAGCGCATGTTGGGTATGACGCTTGTGACTCACCAAACGGGCGCCGAAGGGCGCTTGGTTCGTCGTCTTTATGTCGAGCAAGGCTCTGATATTCAGAAAGAATTCTACCTCTCGGCTTTGGTTGATCGGGCAACCTCGCGGATTTCCTTTATCGCGTCGACCGAAGGCGGTATGGATATTGAAGAGGTCGCGGCCAAGACGCCGGAGAAAATCTTGACCATTAGCATCGATCCGGCGGCTGGCATTTCCGGCCATCATGGCCGTCAAATCGCTTATGCATTGGGCCTCAAGGGCGACCAAGTTAAGCAAGCTACTAAGCTGATTGCGAATTTGTACAAAGCTTTTGTCGAAAAAGACATGTCGCTTCTCGAGATCAACCCGCTGGTTTTGACCGGCGCCGGTGACTTGATTTGTTTGGACGCCAAAATCAATTTTGACTCCAACGCGCTTTATCGTCACGCCGACATTATGGAGCTGCGCGATCTTGATGAAGAAGATCCGGCCGAGGTGGCGGCGTCTGAGTTCGATCTGAATTACATCAAGCTCGATGGTCAAATCGGCTGCATGGTGAACGGCGCTGGTCTGGCTATGGCGACCATGGATATCATCAAGCTCTATGGTTCCGAGCCAGCCAATTTCCTCGATGTTGGCGGCGGCGCGACCAAAGAAAAAGTTACGGAAGCGTTTAAAATCATCATGTCTGATGAAAATGTTCAGGGCATTTTGGTGAATATTTTTGGCGGTATTATGCGCTGCGACGTGATCGCTGAAGGGGTTGTCGCGGCGGCGCGGGAGACCAAGCTGTCGGTTCCCTTGGTCGTTCGATTGGCGGGCACCAATGTTGATTTGGGGAAAGAAATTTTATCGCAATCGGGTCTGGCCATTATTCCTGCCGATGACCTTGACGATGCAGCCAAGAAGATTGTCGCTGCTGTGAAGGAGGCCGCGTAATGTCAGTGCTTGTTAACAAAAACACGAAGGTTATTTGCCAAGGCTTCACTGGTTCACAAGGGACCTTCCACTCCGAGCAAGCGATTGCTTATGGTACCAAAATGGTCGGCGGGGTAACCCCAGGGCGCGGCGGCGAAGAGCATCTCGGCCTGCCAATTTTTAATACGGTGGGTGAAGCCGTGCACGCCACCGGCGCCACAGCCTCGGCGATCTATGTCCCGCCTCCCTTTGCTGCCGATGCGATTTTGGAAGCCATTGATGCTGGCATCGAGCTGGCCGTGTGCATTACCGAGGGGATTCCTGTCGCTGACATGATCGGCGTCAAGCGCGCGCTGCAGGGCTCGAAAACACGCCTTGTCGGCCCGAATTGCCCCGGCGTGATCACGCCCGATGAGTGCAAAATTGGCATTATGCCAGGTCATATTCATAAGCGCGGTTCAGTTGGCATTGTATCGCGGTCGGGTACGCTGACTTATGAAGCGGTGGCTCAGACGACAGCTGAAGGCCTTGGCCAGTCGACTTGTATCGGTATTGGCGGTGACCCGATTAATGGCACTAATTTTATCGATTGTTTAGAAATGTTTCTCGCCGATGACGAAACCGAGTCGATCATTATGATTGGTGAGATCGGCGGTTCGGCCGAAGAAGATGCCGCTGACTTGATCAAATCGTCGAAAATCAAGAAGCCCATGGTCGGCTTTATCGCCGGTGTTACGGCTCCTCCCGGCCGCCGCATGGGCCATGCCGGGGCGATTATCTCGGGCGGTAAAGGTGGTGCTGGAGATAAGATCGAAGCCATGCGCTCGGCCGGCATTCATGTGTCGCCATCTCCGGCTGCCCTTGGCAAAACGCTGGTAGAGGTTTTAAATAAATAGGTTATGTGATGAGGATGGGTAATGTCGCAACAGGATCACGCTAAAAGACCAGATCCGCTCTTGGAGAGCATGTTTGATGGTGCCAATGCGCTTTATATCGAACAGCAACTTACCCGATATATTGATAACCCAAGCTCCGTAGACCCCGCCTGGCGACAGTTTTTTGCGGGTATGGATGAGACCGTACGACCGCGTGAGCCGAGCTGGCAACGCCGCGACTGGCCGCCCGTTGCCAATGGCGAAATGACGGCCGTTCTCGACGGCAATTGGTCTGTCGACGCGGTGTCGCGCAAAATCAAAGACCAGAACCCGCAAGCGAGCCAAGAAGATATTCGCGCCGCGACGCTCGATTCGGTTCGGGCGATTATGATGGTGCGCGCTTATCGTTTTCGCGGTCACTTGGCGGCCGATCTCGACCCGCTAAGGTTGACGCCGCCGAGTTCACATCCCGAACTTGATCCGGCAAGCTACGGGTTCACCGAGGCCGATTATGACCGGCCGATCTTTATCGACTATGTGCTGGGTCTCGAGACCGCGACCATCCGGCAAATGTTGGAGATCTTGCAGCGTACCTATTGCGGCACCTTTGCGGTGGAATTTATGCATATTTCCGACCCCGAGGAGAAGTCGTGGTTGCAAGAGCGTATGGAAGGCGCCGATAAGGAAATTTCCTTTACCCATGAAGGTAAGCGTGCAATTTTTTACAAGCTCGCCGAAGCCGAAGCTTTGGAGAAATTTCTCGACGTCAAATATACCGGCACCAAGCGCTTTGGCCTTGATGGCGGCGAGTCGTTGGTACCGGCGTTAGAGCAAATTATCAAGCGCGGCGGCAATCTCGGCGCCCGCGAGATTGTTATTGGCATGCCGCATCGTGGCCGCCTCAATGTGCTGACCAATGTGATGGGCAAATCCTTTCGCGCGCTGTTTCACGAGTTTCGCGGCGGCTCGGCCAACCCCGATGATGTCGAGGGTTCGGGCGACGTGAAATATCACCTCGGCGCCTCGACGGAGCGCGAATTTGACGGCAATAAAGTGCATTTATCACTGACCGCCAACCCGTCGCATCTCGAGGCGGTTGACCCAGTGGTGCTCGGTAAGGCCCGGGCCAAACAGGACCAGCATATCAGCCAATCCGAAGACGTAACCGATCGCGGTGTAGTGATCCCGTTGCTGTTGCATGGCGATGCGGCCTTTGCTGGCCAAGGTATGGTAGCAGAATGTCTCGGGCTGTCGGGCTTGAAAGGGCATAAAGCTGGTGGCTCAATCCACTTTATCGTTAACAACCAAATTGGATTTACCACCAATCCGCGTTACTCGCGGTCGTCGCCGTACCCGTCCGATGTCGCGAAAATGGTTGAGGCGCCGATTTTCCATGTCAATGGCGACGATCCCGAGGCCGTTGTCCATGCCGCTAAAATCGCTACAGAATTTCGGCAAAAATTCTTGAAGCCGGTGGTGATCGACATGTTCTGCTACCGTCGCTATGGCCATAATGAGGGCGATGAGCCGGCCTTTACGCAACCGCTGATGTATGAGCGCATTCGTAGCCATGAGCGCGTCGCCGAGGGTTACGGCAATCGCTTGGTCGAAGAAGGCGTGATGACGCGCGAGGAGGTCGATGGTTATGCCGCGGTTCTTCGGCAGCAGCTCGATGATGAATTTGAAGCCGCTGAGGCTTATAAGCCGAATAAGGCGGATTGGCTCGATGGACGCTGGTCGGGCTTTGAGAAAAAAGCGGCCAATAGTTTTGTCCGCGGCGATACGGGCGTCGCGCGTGAAAAATTAATCACCCTTGGCGAACGCCTGACGGCTATTCCAGAGGGCTTTAATTTGCATCGGGCGTTGCAGCGTCAGCTCAAGGCCAAACAAGAGATGTTTACCTCGGGTGAGGGGTTTGATTGGGCAACGGCAGAAGCCTTAGCTTTTGCCTCGCTTCTCGACCAAGGCTTCCCGGTCCGATTGTCGGGGCAAGATTGTGAGCGCGGTACCTTCTCGCAACGCCATTCTGTTTGGACCGATCAGACGGATGAAAAACGCTATAAGCCGCTGAAGAATTTGGGGCCCGACCAAGCACCTTTCGAGGTGATTAATTCGATGCTGTCAGAAGCCGCGGTGCTCGGCTTCGAATATGGTTATAGCTTGTCGGAACCAAATGCTTTGGTGATGTGGGAAGCGCAGTTTGGCGACTTTGCTAATGGGGCACAGGTGCTGATTGACCAATTTATTTCGTCGGGCGAGCATAAATGGCTGCGCATGTCGGGCTTGGTGTTGCTGTTACCGCATGGTTATGAGGGGCAGGGGCCAGAGCATAGCTCGGCGCGTCTCGAGCGTTATTTGCAGCTCTGCGCTGAGGATAATATGCAAGTCGCCAATTGCACGACACCAGCTAATTATTTCCATATTTTGCGGCGCCAACTTTTGCGCAATTACCGCAAGCCTCTGGTGTTGATGACACCGAAATCTCTGTTGCGCCATAAATCTTGTGTGTCGCGGCTTGATGATATGGAACAAGGGACCTCGTTCCACCGTGTTTTACCCGACGACGCTAAATTAAAGCCAGCGAAGAGCATTCGCCGCGTCGTGATGTGCAGTGGCAAAGTCTATTACGACCTTGTTGACGCGCGGGCGCAAGCAGGCGTCGACGACGTTTATATTTTGCGGCTCGAGCAATTGCATCCTTTCCCCACCGAGGCTTTGACCGAGGCACTGGCGCCGATGGCGCATGCGGAAATGGTGTGGTGTCAGGAGGAGCCGCACAATATGGGCGCTTGGACATTCGTGAACCCCGAGATCGAGGCCGTGTTGAAGGCTATGGACGCCAAGCACAAGCGCCCCGTTTATACTGGCCGTAAGGCGTCGGCGTCGACGGCAACCGGTCTCATGAGCCGCCATATACGCGAGCTCGAAGCATTCTCAAAAGCCGCTTTGATAGATCCCTTGGAGGCATAAAATGGCATCTGAAATACGCGTTCCAACCCTCGGTGAATCGATTACCGAAGCCACCATCGCGCAGTGGTATAAAAAACCAGGCGATGCCGTGGCTATGGATGAGCCACTGTGTGAGTTGGAAACTGATAAGGTGACAGTCGAAGTGCCGGCGCAAGCCGCTGGCGTGATGGGCGATCTTTTGTTCAATGAAGGTGACACGGTCGAGGTTGGCGCCTTGCTCGGCTCAATTGAAGCTGGTGATGGCGCGACGCCAGCGCCTGCCAAAGCGGCGGCAGCTTCTAAGCCCGCGCCCGAAAAGGCTGCTGCGTCGGTAGCTGCGCCAGCAGCGAAGAAGACACCATCAACCTCAGGGTTGGATGATTTGGCGCCTTCGGTACGCGGCATTGTGGCTGAAAATAATCTCGACCCATCGACGATCGTCGGCACGGGCAAAGATGGACGCATCACTAAAGCCGATGCCCTGCAGGCGGCGGCCAATCCTGTGCCGCCGATGGTCGCCTCATCGCTGGCAACATCGGGGCCGCGCGAGGAGCGGGTGAAAATGACCCGTTTGCGGCAAACCATTGCGCGTCGCTTGAAGGAATCGCAAAACACCGCCGCGATGCTAACGACTTTCAACGAAGTCGATATGTCGGCCTTGATGGCTTTGCGGTCGACTTACAAGGACATATTCGAGAAGAAACATGGTGCTCGTCTCGGCTTTATGAGCTTCTTCGTTCGCGCTTGCGTTTCTGCCTTACACGAAATTCCTGCCGTCAATGCAGAAATTTCGGGCGATGAAATTATTTATAAAAACTACGTTAATATGGGCGTTGCGGTGGGTACCGATCGTGGCCTCGTCGTTCCCGTTCTTCGTGATGTGCAAGCCATGGGCTTTGCCGAAATTGAAACGACAATAGCGGGCTTCGGGCAAAAAGCGCGCGACGGTCAATTGGCCATTGAGGATCTGCAGGGTGGAACCTTTACCATATCCAATGGCGGGGTTTACGGCTCACTGATGTCAACGCCGATTTTGAACGCGCCTCAATCGGGTATTCTCGGCATGCACAAAATTCAGGATCGCCCCGTCGTCGTCAATGGCGAGGTGGTGGTGCGTCCGATGATGTATATCGCGCTGTCTTATGATCACCGTATTGTCGACGGCAAGGAAGCCGTCACCTTCTTGGTGCGCGTCAAAGAATGCCTCGAGCAGCCTGAGCGGCTTTTGCTCGATATCTAGGACCACGACAAAGATAAGAGGAAATCAAAATGGCCCAGAATGATCAATTTGATGTTGTAGTGATCGGGGCTGGTCCCGGCGGCTATGTCTGCGCTTTGCGGGCTGCTCAACTCGGTATGAAAGTCGCCACGGTTGACAAACGCGGCGCCCCTGGGGGCACCTGTTTGAATGTTGGCTGCATTCCCTCGAAAGCCTTGCTGCATGCTTCCGAGGCCTATGAAGAAACCCAGCATGCTGGCGATATGGGGATCAAGCTCGGCAAGGTTAGCCTTGATCTCGCTGCGATGATGAAATTCAAAAATGAGGGCATCGATGGCAATACGCAGGGCGTGACCTTTTTGTTGAAGAAAAATGGCGTTGAGGAAATTCATGGCGCCGCGCAGATCACGGCGCCTGGTGCTGTGGCGGTTACCGGCTTGGACGGCAAAAACCGCACGCTGACGGCCAAGCATATTATCATTGCCACTGGCTCCGATGTAGCAACCTTGCCGGGTGTTGAAATTGATGAGGAGCGGGTTGTCTCGTCGACAGGCGCCTTAACCTTTGACGCCGTACCGAAACATCTTTTGATAGTTGGTGCCGGCATTATCGGTCTCGAGCTGGGTTCGGTGTGGCGGCGCCTGGGTGCCGAGGTTACTGTGGTTGAGTTCCTCGATCGCATTACCCCCGGCGTTGATGGTGATTTGGCGAAAAACTTCCAGCGCGTTCTCAGCAAACAAGGCATTAGCTTCAAGCTCGGCCATAAGGTCAAATCTGTTAGCGCACAAAAAAACGCGGTCAAGGTGACCATCGCAAAATCGGACGATCGCGGCGCTGATGAAACCTTAACAGCGGATCGTGTCTTGGTGGCAACCGGCCGGCGGCCCTATACGGATGGCCTCGGGCTTGACGCTGTTGGCGTTGCGCTTGATGACAAAGGACGGATTAAAACTGATGCGCATTTCGCCACCAATGTTGCTGGCATTTATGCTATCGGCGATGTGATTGCGGGCCCGATGTTGGCCCATAAGGCCGAAGAAGAGGGCGTTGCTTTGGCGGAAATGCTTGCCGGTAAAGCGGGGCATGTGAATTATAATTTGATCCCCGGCGTGATTTACACCAATCCAGAAGTAGCCTGGGTTGGGAAAACCGAAGAAGAGCTAAAGGCGGATAATGTTACCTATAAGGTTGGCAAGTTTCCCTTCCTTGCTAATGGGCGTGCCAAGGTTAACCGGACGACGGATGGCTTTGTAAAAATTCTTGCGGACGCCGAGACCGATCGCGTTTTGGGGGTTCATATAATGGGGCCACATGCCGGTGAAATGATCGCCGAAGCCGCCATTGCTATGGAATTTGTTGCGAGCTCAGAGGATATTGCACGCGCCTGTCATGCGCACCCAACCTTGACCGAGGCGGTAAAAGAAGCGGCCTTGGCGGTCGAGGGGCGCGCCCTGCATATGTAGGCACTTATTTGCGCGCGCGCGGGTGGGCTTTGTCGTAAACGGCGCGTAGCTGTGCCGTGTCGATTTCGGTGTAGACCTGCGTTGAGCTTAAGGACGCGTGCCCGAGTAATTCTTGAATGGTGCGCAGATCGGCGCCGCCGCTCAGCAAATGGCTGGCAAAACTGTGGCGCAAGGCATGTGGTGTAACGCTACCGGGCAGACCCAATTGATGCCGCAAATTAGCAATCATATATTGTGCCTGTCGGGGTGATAGAGCGCCGCGGGGACCGCGAAAAAATAGGTCCTCGCCACGCAAGCCGATGGGGCAGGCCGCCTCGTAATCCTCTAAAGCCGAGATCACGACTGGTAATAGCGGCACGTCGCGCAGCTTGCCGCCCTTGCCCCGTACCCGCAATATTTGCCGCGCGCGGGCGGCGCGAATATCTTCCAGTGTCAGGTTCAGGGCCTCGGTAATACGGAGGCCGCAGCCATAGAGCAGCGTAATCAGGGCGACATTGCGACGCCCTTGCCAGTCAGCGTCATTGGCCAGCGAAAGGTGCAACATCTGCGTTACCGCCTCTTGCTCGACGGGGCGCGGCAGGCGATGGGCTTGCTTGGGGCTTTGAATGTTTTCGAGAGCCAGACAGGCGGCGTGTCCACGTTTGCGGAGAAATTTGTCAAAGCCGCGCAAGGCCGAGAGGCTGCGCGCCAGCGAACGGTTTTGCGCCGTCTCGCGCCGCGCTGCGAGAAAGGCTCGCACGTCTCGAATATGCAGGCTGACGAAATCGTCCACGCCAATGGGCTGGCCGAGATGCGTGTTGAGAAACACGAAAAATTGTCTGAGGTCTCGTTGGTAGCTGGCGCAGCTATGCGGGCTTAAGCCACGGTGGTCGCGTAATTCCTTCGCCCAGGCCGTTACCAGATCACGCAAGGCGTTGGTGACGGGAAGGTCTTGCACGACTAGGCCTCCGTCATGGCTAGCTGATGCTCTGACCGGTTTTTTCCC
>JAYODZ010000182.1:0-2409 GCA_038106515.1 Rhodobiaceae bacterium | reverse complement strand
CAATTTGGCTTATATGGCTGTCAGATGATGGAACGATAGAACCGACGCATGAAGTGGTTATTGCTTGTCCATATTGGTGTTGTTGGGTATTGGCTCGGTGCCGAGTTGGTGATTAATTCCACCTATCGTCTCGCCTGTTTTGCGAATGACCTATCGCTCGCCGCGCGGACCAAACTGATGGATCACGTCATCCGCGTCGACCAACATGTGCGTTACGCTCTGGTTTTACAAATGACCTTTGGTCTGATACTGGCCATTACGCAAGGCTATATACCAGCAGGTGAAGATGCGGTCTTTTTGATTGCAATTTTAGGCGCCGTTTTTTTAAGCTTTGTTGAAGTGGTGCACCGCCTCCGTTGGCACGCCTGGGGACCGACCTTGGCCCTCGCTGACCGCGCCCTTCGCTACATTCTCATCGCAGTATTCTTAGTTATGAGTGTCGGTACGCTCGACGCAATATCGCCAATCGCTTTTTGGTTACGAGTGAAACTCGCTGCCTTTGCCGCTGTCATGGCCTGCGGTATTGGCATACGCTTGGTTCTGCGGAAACAATTTCGGGCTTGGGCAACCATGGCCGTGCGAGGAGCAACCCCAGAAGGCAATTTAGTCATCCGCAAGGGCTATATCCACGCCACATCTATTCTGGCACTGCTGTGGCTCTTCATCGGCCTCATTATTTGGCTCAGTGTAAGCAAACCCAGTTGATCATCGCCGCTTCAGACATGGTTTCATCTCCGGAGTGCGCGTGCCGCTCTGGCAAAACGATATGTTCTCACAAGGTTAAATAGTATAGGCTTTTCGATACGCTCCTAGGTTTGGACGCCACGAGTTCGGTGAGGCAATATCGATGCGTATTTCGAGACGTCATTTTTTATATCTGTCAGGCGGATCGCTCGCCGCTGTTAGCTTGGGGTGCGCCAGACGCACTGAGCACCATACCGTTTTGATTATTGGCGCAGGATTATCGGGATTGGCCGCGGCCGACCAGCTGCAAGAAGCCGGAATAGACTTCGCAGTTCTTGAAGCCCGCGACCGACCGGGTGGCCGCGTGTTAACGCTCGATGATGTGTCATGCCAACCCGAAGCGGGAGGGTTGCAAATTGGTGCAGGCTACGCCCATCTGCGCTTTCTTGCTGAAAAATATGGCGTCGCGCTGGAAGCCTTTCCGCAGGTTAAAAGAAGCTATAGCTATGGTATCGATGGCGAGCTTATTAAAGCCGCGGACTGGGCTAACAGCCCCTTCAATCTCTTGCCGGCGCATGAACGCGCCATCGCACCGAGCCGCTTATTGAGTCATTATCTCGACCCAGGGCTGTTGCCCGATCTAGACGCCTGGCGCCAGCAGGCCTTTCATTCGCTGGACGTGCCCTTATCGCAATGGCTCACCGAAAAAGGTGCCTCCGCGCAAGCGCAGCGCTTGATCACCGCGAGTCTCGGCGCTCAGTCGGCCGACGAAATGTCGACATTGAATGAATTGCGAAAATTACGGATTGGTGTCCAGGAAATGGGCTTCGGGCCGTCGCATCGGGTGGCTGGCGGATCTTCGCGCTTAATCGAAGCGCTCGCCGCAGCGCTAGAGCCGCACATCCTTCTGAATTCACCTGTCACACGCATATCACAGCAGGCGTCTCGGTTTTTTATCGACGCGGCAGAGGGACGACGCTTCAGTTGTGACTATCTCATAATCGCCGTACCATTCGCAGCTCTTCGCCATGTCGATCTCGATATTGACCTGCCGGCACACTGGCGTAGCTTGATCCAACAGCTTCCCTATCTCCCCGTGACGCATGTCTTTGTCAGACCAAAGTCCAAGTTTTGGCTCGAGGATGACGGCGGTACGGATATGTGGACGAACGGCTCTTTGGAACGCATTTTCTCTCTCGACAATCGCCGCGATGGAGAAATTGGTTTGTTTTGGTGTTTGCTGAACGGCGTCGCTGCCACTAAATTTGATGCGCTCTCGCCAGCCGAGCAAAATACGGCCGTGCTTCGTGAATGGACTAATCTCAGGCCCGCAAGTCAAGGGCAAATCGAAATTGAACGGATCCATAGTTGGGGGCAACAAATCTATTCCGGCGGCGCTTGGTCTTATTGGCGGCCGCGACAGGTGACGGATTATGCAACATCGCTCCCCTATCACACATCGCGTCTTATGCTAGCTGGAGAACATTTGGCGCGATTTGGCTTCGGCATGGAAGGCGCTTGTGAAACGGGCAGTAACGCAGCCTTCACAGTCATTGACCAACTCCTGTAAAACATCTGACCTGGCATCCCCACCACAACCCAGCGCCGGCGGTTTAAAATCCCCCGCGCATATAGCCAAACCTGGCCAAACGCGATATATAAAACGCCAATGCACCCGTAGCTCAGCTGGATAGAGCGCTGCCCTCCGAAGGCAGAGGTCAGAGG
>JAYODZ010000181.1:0-2416 GCA_038106515.1 Rhodobiaceae bacterium | reverse complement strand
AAACCGTTCTCCCGCCTTAGAATTAAACCCCTAATTTCGCCTTAATCGCCTGCGTCACGTCATCAATGTCACGCATGCCATCAACTTCCTTCAAAATGCCTTGCGCAGCGTAAAACGCTGATACAGGAGCAGTTTGTTCTTCATAGACCTTGAGCCGGTGCTGCAGAGCTTCTTCCGTATCGTCTGCACGAGGACCGGAGGCGCTTTCCGCCGCCCGACCAAGAATACGCGCGACCAAAACATCGGCCTGCACTTTCAGCTCGATCACGCCGTCGAGCGACAGCGATTTTTCTTTCAACATTGCATCCAATGCTTCCGCTTGCTTCACATTGCGCGGAAAGCCATCGAGAATAAATCCTTTAGCGCAATCTGGCGCCTCAATGCGATCAGCAATAATACCTACGACGACATCATCGGGAACCAAATCACCGCGCGCCATAATATCTTTGGCTTGCAAGCCAACAGGCGTCTCGGCAGCAACTGCCGCGCGTAACATGTCGCCGGTTGATAATTGCGTAATGCCCAGCAATGTCTCGATACGCTGGGCTTGCGTACCCTTACCGGCACCGGGGGGACCTAAAAAAATCAGGTTCATTGGCGGCCGCCTTTCAAACGCGACTTACGGATCAGCCCTTCATATTGATGCGCGAAGAGGTGGCTTTGCACTTGCGCCACTGTATCCATGGTCACATTCACAACAATCAAGAGCGATGTGCCGCCGAAATAAAACGGTACGCTATAAGTGTTGATCAAAAATTCTGGTAATAAACAAACCAAAGTCAGATAGAGCGCCCCAACAGTTGTCAGACGTGTCAGAATGGTATCGATATATTCGGCAGTTTTTTGGCCAGGACGGATACCAGGAATAAAACCACCATAGCGTTTCAAATTATCGGCCGTATCATTTGGGTTGAAGACGATCGATGTGTAGAAGAAACAAAAAAAGATAATGCCAGCGGCATAAAGCGCCATATAGGCTGGCTGACCGCGGCCAAGCAGTGCCGTCACCGTTGTTAACCAGCCACCCGTATCGCTGCTAAAATTCGCTACCGTGATCGGTAAAAGCAACAAAGAGGATGCAAAAATTGGCGGAATAACGCCTGCCGTATTGAGCTTCAGTGGCAAATGCGAGTTGTCGCCGCCCATCATCTTGTTGCCGACTTGGCGCTTTGGATATTGCACGATCAAGCGACGCTGAGCGCGCTCCATGAAAACGATAAAGGCAATGACGACCACAACCATGACCATCAGCGCAAGGATGATAAAGGTCGAAATAGCGCCTTGCCGCCCCAGCTCCAACGTCCCTGCTAAGGCGCTTGGTAGCTCGGCAACAATTCCGGCAAAGATAATCAGCGAAATCCCATTACCGACACCACGGGCCGTAATTTGCTCGCCCAGCCACATGAGAAAAACAGTGCCGCCAACCAATGTGATGACGGCGCTTAAACGGAAGAACATGCCAGGGTCGGTCACGACGCCTTGCGCCCCTTCCAAGCCAACAGCGATGCCATAGCCTTGGAATGTCGCCAGCAACACTGTGCCATAACGGGTATATTGGTTAATCTGCTTCCGGCCTTGCTCGCCTTCTTTTTTCAATTGTTCGAGATGCGGCACAACCGAGGTCAGCAACTGGATAACAATCGATGCCGTAATATACGGCATAATATTCAGCGCAAAGATCGCCATCCGACCAACAGCACCGCCGGCGAACATGTTGAACATGCCGATAATGCCCGATTGGTTTTGGCTGAAAACCTGCTTCAACGCTTCGGGGTCAATACCTGGCAGCGGGATATAAGTCCCCAAGCGGTAGACAAGCAGCGCTAACAGCGTAAACCAAATACGCTTTTTAAGCTCGTCCGCCGAACGAAAGGCTGAGAAGCTTAAATTTGCTGCGAGCTGTTCCGCTGCTGATGCCATGGCGACCCTGCCCTAACTTATTCAGATGCCGGTGCCGGCACGGTGACACTACCACCAAGCTTCTCAACGGCTTCGCGCGCGGCTTTGCTAATGCCAGCTACGTCGAAGTCGAGCTTATCTTTCAGCTCTCCCTTGGCAAGGATACGAACGCCATCATGCGCGCGGCGCAAAACACCAGACGCCACCAAAGAGGCCGCCGTAATCGTATCGCCCTTAGAAATTTTGCCTTCGTCGATTGCCTGCTGTAGCGTGCCGAGATTGACTGCATTCAGCTTTTTCGCATTCGGCTTATTGAAGCCGCGCTTTGGCAAGCGCATGTGAAGTGGCATTTGACCACCTTCAAAACCCTTAATGGCGACACCCGAACGGGAGGTTTGACCCTTGACACCGCGCCCGCCGGTTTTGCCCTTTCCGGACGAGGTTCCGCGGCCGACGCGCATACGGCCCTTACGAGCACCACTATTATCGCGCAATTCATTCAGTTTCATGGTCTTTT
>JAYODZ010000035.1:7291-16939 GCA_038106515.1 Rhodobiaceae bacterium | reverse complement strand
CTATAGATCAAGATATAAGAAGCTGACACAGGTAATGCCATGCCCTTTCCCGACATTAACGAGGTGATATTCCAGATCGGCCCCTTTGCGATCCGCTGGTATTCGATGGCTTTTGTGTTTGGCATTTTGTTTGGCTGGCGATATCTCATTGCCTTAGCAAATCGTCCACAGCTCTGGACGAACAAAAGCCCCTACACCAAGCTCGATGTTGATGACTTTTTACCCTTCGTCACCTTCGGCATCATTATCGGTGGCCGGCTTGGTTATGTTTTATTTTACAACCCGTCTTATTACATCGCCAATCCGCAAGAAATTTATGCGGTTTGGAAGGGCGGCATGTCGTTTCATGGTGGACTTTTAGGCGCGCTTCTCGCCGGTTTTTTATTCGTCCGGCGGCGCAATATCGCAGCCTGGTCTTGGCTCGATGTGATGGCGGCCAGCGCTCCCGTCGGTCTGTTTCTTGGTCGCATCGCAAATTTTATCAATGCCGAACTTTGGGGCCGCCCAACAGATTTGCCGTGGGGGATTATTTTTCCAACTGCTGGCCCCTTACCGCGTCATCCTTCACAACTTTACGAGGCGACACTTGAAGGGCTGGTTTTATTCATCGTTCTCTCTTACATGATTTTCGCTCGCAACGCGCTCAGGCGTCCCGGCCTGGTTACCGGCATATTTGCGCTGGGTTATGGTGTGGCGCGCTTTATCGTTGAATATGCGCGAGAACCTGACGGCCATCTCGGCACGCTCGCTTTCGGCCTCACCATGGGTCAAAGCCTGTCCCTGCCGTTGATATTAGCGGGCATATTCGTCATCTGGCGTAGCCTTAAACCCGCAACCGCATGACGCCGCTAGATCATAAAATCCGCGATCACATTAAAACTGCGGGGCCTTTGCGCCTCGACGCCTTTATGGAAATTGCTCTCGGCGACCCCGAATTCGGTTATTACATGCAACGCGACCCGATTGGTCGGCCTATGGCGGACGGCGGCGACTTTATTACAGCTCCCGAAGTGTCGCAAATTTTCGGCGAACTGCTCGCCATTTGGTGCATCGACCTGTGGCAGAAGGCCGGACAGCTTGAGCGGATGCTGCACATTGAACTCGGCCCTGGGCGCGGCACGCTCGCGGCCGATATGCGGCGCGTCTTTGCAAAATTCGCACTGGACGCGGCCATGCCGTGCCATTTGGTCGATATGAGCCCGAAACTACGGGCATTACAGAAGCAGGCGGTTCCTGCGGCCAGCGGTCATGCGAGCCTCGATACCGTGCCACAAGATGCGCCCGCCATCATCATCGCAAATGAATTTTTCGACGCTCTGCCGATCCGACAATTTCTGCGTAAGCAAGAGGGTTGGTTTGAGCGCTTTATCACGCTAGACAGCGAAGAGCTTGTTTATAGCGAACTCCCCTGCGACATGCCCCCGGGCAATCACGCGCATATTGAAGAGGGTGAGATTTATGAATTCAGCCCTGCCGCCCATACCGTCCTAGAGAACATCACCAAGCGCTTGTGCAAAACAGGTGGCGCCTTCCTGGCGATCGATTACGGCTATAGCGAAGTGGGCCACGGCGACAGTCTACAAGCCATGCGGGCACATCAATTTACCTCCCCGCTTAAAAATATAGGCGAGAATGATTTGACGACGCATGTAAATTTTCACAGCCTCGCCGAAACGGCAAAAAGCGCCGGCGGCGTCGTGCACCATATTTCCCAGCAAGGCGCATTTTTGACCAAGCTCGGGATCGTCGAGCGTACCGCCGCCCTTACCAAGGCTAACCCGCAAATGACACGCGATATTCAAACCAGCTGTGATCGCCTTATCGGCCCTGACCAAATGGGACGGCTGTTCAAAGTATTGTGCGTGACCAGCCAAGGCTTTCCGATACCTGAGGGGTTTTAGACCATGCCGCCCCACCCCAGCATTTTGCAGGCACCCGCATTAGCCGCACTGACCCACGGTTTTTGTACGCGGCGCGGCGGAGTCTCCACAGGGACTTATGATACCCTTAATCTTGGGCGCGGGTCGGCAGACAGGCCCGAGCATATCGCGCAAAATCGAGATCTGGTGCGGACCGCTCTTGGTGCCGATAGACTACTGACGCCCTACCAAGTTCACAGCGCTGACTGTCTGCTCGTGACCCAAGATAATGTCGAAAGCATCGATCGCGGCGATATCAAAGTCGATGCCTTAGTGACGCATGAACACGGTCTCGCGATTGGCATTCTAACCGCCGATTGTGCACCGATTTTATTTGCCGACCACCAAAAAGGGATTGTTGGTGCTGCCCATGCTGGCTGGCGCGGTGCGCTCGGCGGCGTTATTGACGCCACCGTTGACACCATGTGCCAAGCAGGCGCACAACGCGATCATATTAAAGCAGTTATTGGCCCCTGCATCAGCCAGCCGGCTTATGAGGTCGGTGATGAATTCTACGCCTCGTTTTGCACGCAAGATGCGGCGGCGGCACAATTCTTTACGCGCCACCGCGAGACCCAAAACTGGCATTTCGACCTGCCGCGTTTCTGCCTCGCGCGGCTCGCACAGTGCGGCGTGGCGGCAGAATGGATCGGCTTATGCACCTATATGGATCGAACCCAGTTTTTCTCCTACCGTCGCAACACGCATGAAGAGATTACCGATTATGGCCGCCAAGGCTCCTTCATTCGGTGCTAAAACTCTTGTGGGGAAAACTCTAAGTCCCCATTTGCGCGAATCTTTTGGCTTTGTTATCTCAAAACTATGAAGGAGGCGCCCCATGAAGTTGATCGCCGGTAATAGCAATCTTCCCCTAGCCGAAGCCATCTCCACCTATCTCGACATTCCACTGTCAAAATGCGTTGTTAAGCGTTTTGCCGATATGGAAGTCTTTGTTGAAATTCAAGAAAATATGCGCGGAGAAGACGTTTTTATCATTCAGTCCACGTCGTTTCCGGCCAATGACCATTTGATGGAAGTTTTAATCCTGATCGACGCATTACGCCGCGCCTCGGCACGGCGCATCACAGCGGTCCTGCCCTATTTCGGATATGCCCGCCAAGATCGCAAACCGGGGCCACGCACCCCGATTTCGGCTAAATTGGTCGCCAATTTAATTGAAGCCGCGGGGGCCGATCGAGTTTTGACGATTGACCTGCATGCCGGCCAAATTCAGGGCTTTTTCGACATTCCGACGGATAATCTCTACGCCGCACCGGTCTTCACCAATGATATTCAAGACCGCTTTAAAGGCCGCGATTTGATGGTGGTCTCACCTGATGTTGGCGGCGTCGTGCGCACCCGCGCCCTTGGCAACCGGATTGGTGCCGATCTGGCGATCGTCGACAAACGCCGTGAACGCGCCGGCGTCAGCGAAGTCATGAACATTATTGGTGATGTCGCTGGCCGCGACTGCTTGCTGGTCGATGACATTGTCGATAGCGCTGGCACCTTGTGCAACGCTGCTGCCGCCTTGATTGAGGCAGGTGCGTCCTCTGTTTCTGCCTATGTCACGCATGGCGTCTTGTCGGGCGCCGCGATCGAGCGCGTCAATAAGTCGAAACTCGAGCATCTTCTCGTCACCGACACGATTTTGCCGCGCGATGAGATGCTCCACTCGGAAAAATTTCAAATTATCACGGTTGCAGACTTGATTGGCGAGGCAATCCGCCGAACGGCCGACGAAAACTCTGTCTCTAGCTTATTTGACTAGGATTTTCTGCCTTTTGTATTGAGTTTTGTGCCTGACGCGGCTATAACGCGCCTGCGTTGTCTTTACACCCTTGGAGGAAAGCACGCCTGTCATGCATAGGGCATGACGGTCCTGTCAAACGTGGAGTTAACTATGGCAGATATCGTAAAATTAACCGCGGAATCGCGGGAACGGGTCGGTAAGGGGGTCGCTCGTGCATTGCGTCGTGAAGGAAAAGTTCCAGCCGTTTTATACGGTGACAAGAAAGATCCTCTCGGCCTCGCAATTGCACAGGGACAGCTTACGCGGCTTTACAGCACTGGCCGTGCACTCAGCACGCTTCTGGATATTGAGGTCGATGGCACAAATCACCGTGCCATTGCACGCGATTTACAGCTACACCCTGTGACGGATGTTATTTTGCACGCCGATTTCCTACGTCTAGGTAAGGGCGCAACCATCGCCGTCGAAGTCAGTGTGCACTTCATCAATGAAGAAGCCTCACCAGGCATTAAGCGTGGTGGCGTCTTGAACGTCGTCCGCTACACCGTCGAATTAACTTGCCCCGCCGATGCCATCCCAGAATCGATCACGATCGACCTTACGGGCACCGAACTCGGCGACAGCATTCACATCTCATCGGTTACATTGCCCGCGGGCGTGACGCCGGTTATTCAAGATCGTGACTTTACGATCGCCACAATCGCAGCGCCAGCTGGCCTCAAAAGCGAAGCCGATGCCGAAGGCGAAGGCGAAGATGCTGAAGGCGAAGAGGCTGAAGCCGAGAGCGCCGACGAAGAATAGGCTAGATTGTGTCGGCACAAGCTCCGTTATTATTTATCGGGCTTGGCAATCCGGGGACCAAACATGCCCGCCAAAGGCACAATGTTGGCTTTATGGTGATAGATGGGATTGCCGACCAGCTCGGCTTTCCCGCCTATCGCACTAAATTTCACGGTCAATTTACTGAACAACTCTGCGGTGAACGCAAGGTCATGCTTCTGAAGCCCGACACCTACATGAACCGGAGCGGCATCAGCGTTGCCGAGGCGCGCAATTTCTTAAAACTCGATCTCGCCAACATCATCATTTTCCATGATGAACTTGATCTGGTCCCAGGCAAATTGCGGCTTCGCCTCGGGGGTGGCGCGGCTGGCCATAATGGCTTGCGCTCGATCACCGAGCATAATGGCAATGAGTATCGCAGGGCCCGCATCGGCATAGGCCATCCCGGCCATAAAGATAAGGTTTTGTCATATGTTTTGGGGGATTTTGCAGCGGCTGACACATGGCTTCCTGCCTTCTTGCAGACAACCGCAAAACATATCGACTTGCTGATCAGCGACCAAGACGCCAGCTACCAAAATAAAGTTGCCCTCGACATGCAAAAATGGGCAGCTGACAACGCAAAATCTGAGGAAAAGGATATTTAGATGGGCTTTCGCTGTGGGATTGTGGGGTTGCCCAATGTCGGCAAATCTACCTTGTTTAACGCTTTGACGCGGGCCGCCACTGCACAGGCGGCTAATTTTCCGTTTTGCACCATCGAACCGAACATTGGCGAGGTACCCGTTCCCGATGACCGTCTCGACAAATTAGCGGCGATCGCCACTTCGGCCCGTATTATCCCTGCCCGCTTGAGCTTTGTTGATATTGCCGGCTTGGTGCGCGGCGCCTCGAAAGGCGAAGGCCTCGGGAACCAGTTTCTTGCCAATATCCGCGAAGTCGATGCCATCGCGCATGTGGTACGCTGTTTTGAAGATGATGACATCACCCATGTCGATGGCCGAATTGACCCTGTTGCCGATGCCGCCACGGTCGAAACCGAGCTAATGCTCGCAGACCTAGAGAGCCTCGAAAAGCGCGTCATTTCGTTACGCAAAAAAGCCACTACGAAAGACAAAGCCGCTCTCGAAGAATTGGAATTGGTCGAGCTTGCTCTCGCCTGTCTCAGCGATGGCCAGCCAGCCCGTAAAGCCGACATCCCCAAAGGGCGCGAGCAAGATTACAAAAACCTGCAGCTCTTGACCTCAAAGCCGGTCTTGTTTGTCTGCAATGTGGAGGAAAGTTCAGCCGCGACGGGCAATAGCCAGTCGCAACGCGTCGCCGACATGGCGGCGCAACAAGGTGCTGAAACTGTCGTTATTTCGGCACGGATCGAAGAAGAACTCGGCCAGCTCGACGACACCGAACGGCTCGAATATCTGCAAAGCCTCGACCTCACCGAGCCTGGTCTGAATCGGCTAATCCACCGCGGGTATAGCTTGCTCGATTTGATCACCTATTTCACCGTTGGGCCAAAGGAAGCGCGCGCTTGGACCATTCGGCGCGGAACGCTGGCACCGCGTGCAGCCGCCGTCATACACACCGATTTTGAGCGAGGGTTCATTCGAGCCGAGACCATTGCCTATAATGACTATATTGCTTGTCATGGCGAAGCTGGCGCCCGCGAGGCCGGCAAATTACGCCAAGAGGGCAAAGAATATTTAGTCGCCGATGGCGACGTTCTGCATTTTAAATTTAACGTTTAAGCATAAAAAAAGCCGGAGCTAAGCTCCGGCTTTTTGTTTCGTCTATCGACGGGCTTAGTGTTGGTCTGACCACACTTTTCGCATCGAGAAATACAGCAGACCGGCAAAAATGACCAAGTAGATCAGTGCCATGAAGCCGATACGCTTGCGAGCTTCGAGCTCAGGTTCTGCCGCCCAGTTCAAGAAGTGGACAACGTCTGATGCCATTTGAGCGACCGTCGCCGGCGTACCGTCCGTATACTCAACTTGATCGTCGTTGAGCGGAGCTGGCATAGCAATAACTTCACCAGCCATATAAGGATTATAATACTGCCCAGCGCGCAATTTCTTACCTTCAGGCGCATCCTCATAGCCCGTCAAAATGGCATAAACATAATCTGGGCCACCAGCGCGCGCCTTATTGATCAAAGACAGATCTGGGGGATAAGCGCCCCCATTGGCCGAACGAGCGGCATTTTCATTTGGGTATGGGGCAACGAAATGATCGCGCGGCAAAGCCGAACGCTCAAACATTTCACCATAAGAATCTGGGCCATCAGTCACCGTATATTCAGCCGCCAGCGCTTTAACTTCCGCTTCCGAGAATTCCGGTCCGCCTTCTTGCGACAGATTGCGGAACGACAGTTGTTTCATACTGTGGCAGCTGGAACAGACTTCCTTGTAGACTTTATAGCCACGGCGCAACGCATCGCGGTCATAGGTGCCCAGAAAGCCGCTAAAGCTCCAGGCTTGTGGCTCCGGATGGCGGGCACTATCAGCGGCCATTCCCATGCCGCTGCTTACCGTTAGAATAAGTGCGGCAAGCACCAGAGATTTTACAAATCCGTTTTTCATATTGAGGCTCCCCTTCTGCACTTTATTCAGCGGCCTGAGGCGCCGACTTGCCTAAAACCGACTCGGAAATACTTGTCGGTACATTTTTGGGTTTCTCAACAATTCCCAAAACAGGCAAGATGATCAAGAAATGCGCGAAATAGTAGACTGTCGCGAGGCGAGCCAAGATCACATAAATCCCCTCAGCCGGCTGGGCACCAAGGTAACCCAACAGCAAGCAGTCGATCACAAACAAGATGAAAAACTGTTTGAACAGCGGACGATAACGCCCCGAGCGCACTTTCGACGTATCCAACCATGGTAGCAAGAACATCACAAAGATGGCGCTGAACATCAGCAGAACACCGCCAAGCTTATCGGGAACGGCGCGCAGGATAGCGTAGAAAGGCAAGAGATACCATTCCGGCACAATATGCGCTGGCGTCACCAGCGGGTTAGCAGGGATGTAATTGTCTGCGTGGCCCAAAACATTGGGCGCAAAGAAGACAAAATATGAGAACAAAATCAAGAAAATCGACAGAGCAAAGCCATCCTTCACCGTGTAATAGGGGTGGAAGGGAATGGTGTCTTTCTTGTCTTGAACAGCGAGACCCGACGGGTTGTTGTTACCTGGAACGTGCAAGGCCCAAATGTGCAAGATCACGATCCCGAAAATGATGAAGGGGATCAGGTAGTGCAATGAGAAGAAACGGTTCAAGGTCGGATTGCCGATCGAGAAACCACCCCACAGCCAAGTCGCAACATCATGACCAATCAGCGGAATAGCGCCGAACAGATTGGTAATCACGGTCGCACCCCAAAGGCTCATTTGACCCCATGGCAAAACATAACCCATGAAAGCAGCGGCCATCATCAGCAGGTAAATCAGCACGCCCAAAATCCACAGCACTTCCCGCGGCGCTTTATAGGATCCATAATACAGACCGCGGAAAATATGCAGGTAAACGGCGAGGAAGAACATCGACGCGCCATTGGCGTGGATATAGCGGATCAGCCAGCCATAATTCACATTGCGCATAATATGTTCGACCGAGTCGAAAGCAAAATCGACATGCGGCGTGTAATGCATTGCCAAAATAATCCCCGTGATAATCTGGGTCACGAGGCAGAAGGTCAAAATGCCGCCAAATGTCCACCAGTAATTGAGGTTTTTTGGCGTCGGATAATCAACAAAGCTGTCATTCGCGAGACGCAAAATGGGCAACCGCGTATCAAGCCATTTGGTAAACCCATTGGCGGGCGTGTAAGTGCTTTCACCGCTCATACTTCAACTCTCCTTAACCGATCTTGATGCGCGTATCCGCGACGAAATCATATTCTGGAATTTCAAGGTTCAGTGGCGCCGGTCCTTTACGGATACGCCCCGACGTATCGTAATGCGATCCGTGGCAAGGGCAGAACCAGCCATCAAAGTCACCAGCTTCGCCCAGCGGGACGCAGCCCAAATGGGTACAAATACCGATCATCACCAGCCACTCGTCCTTAATGACGCGTTCCATGTCAGTTTGCGGATCACGTAAGGTCGTGATGTCGACCGCGCGTGCTTCCGAAATTTCCGTATCCGTCCGACGACGCACAAAAACGGGCTTACCACGCCACGTCACCGTCAGACTTTGGCCGATTTCAACACCATCCAAATCGACTTCAATCGACGCCAATGCCTTTACCGAGGCATCAGGGTTCATCTGATCGATCAGCGGCCAAGCAATATTTGCAGCGCCAACGGCGGCAAAGGCTCCGGTTGCAATATAAAGGAAATCGCGACGGTTGGGATCTTCACCCGTCTGATGCACTTCGCTCATAATTTATCTCCGTATTGTCCCTCGTGTGCCTCTTATACAGGATAAAAACGCAGTGGCAAATGCATCGCAGGAGGCAGCGGCACTCATGTGTCAGTGTGACGCATTATTTCCCCATAAAACTGTTAAAAAACACTGGCTTGCGACCAAAAAACATGCCGAAACTGCGGATCTGTTAACCCCTGACTTCGTAATATGATGGGGGCACTGATGATACTCTGTCGCCGACTCAGTAACGCGCGACAATATTTTTAATAGTTTTTAGGTCCGACAAACCCTAAAACGACACTATCGGCCGCCAAACGGAAACAAGAGCCAAACCGCATTAAGAGAAAGCGAATGTCAGACTTTACCCCAGCCCGAAAACAGCAAGCCGCAAAATGGTTCCAATCCGTTCAGGAAGATTTATGTGCCCGCCTCGAAGCCATCGAGCCGAGCGGCAAACGGTTCGAGAAAAAACCGTGGCGGCGTGGCGAAAACCAACGAGACCAAGGCGGCGGTGTCATGGCAATATTGCATGGCGACGTCATCGAAAAAGCTGGCGTGCATTTTTCGGAAGTTTACGGCGAGTTTTCACCCGAGTTTCGGCAAAATATCCCAGGCGCGGCTGAAGACCCGCGGTTTTGGGCGTCGGGCGTCTCGGTAATTATTCACCCAACCAACCCGCATGCGCCAACAGCGCATATGAACACGCGTATGGTCGTGACAACCAAGGGGTGGTTTGGCGGCGGCGGCGACATCACGCCGATGCTTGATCGTGCCCGCAAGCCCGAGCACCCCGACACTCGAGACTTTCATAATGCTTATAAGCAAGC
>JAYODZ010000035.1:0-7281 GCA_038106515.1 Rhodobiaceae bacterium | reverse complement strand
AAGCAAGCCTGTGATCGCCATGACCCCAGCTATTACGAGACATTTAAAGCCGAGTGCGAACGCTATTTTTTCCTACCCCACCGCAATGAAACGCGCGGCATGGGCGGAATTTTCTACGACCAACTCAATAGCGGCGATTGGGATGCTGACTTCAGATTCACGCAGGATGTTGGCCGCGCCTTTTGCGACATTTATCCGCAGATTTTAGCTCGTCAGTGCAACACAGATTATGGCGAGAGCGAACGGCACGAACAATTGCGGCGGCGCGGGCGCTATGTTGAATTTAATCTCCTCTACGACCGTGGCACGATGTTCGGCTTAAAAACTGGCGGCAATGTCGAGAGCATTCTCTCCTCAATGCCGCCGCTAGTGATGTGGTCTTAAGGTAAGCGCGCCAGCAACTCGGCCCGCGTTAGTGTAAACCCACTCGCCACCCAATCGCTCTCTAAACGCTTTAAAACCGCTCCCAAGTCCGGTCCCGCTTGCAGGCCTTTCGCGATCAGATCTTCACCGCCGACGGGGCAAGCTGGACTTTGCCATGTCGTCAACGCCGATAATAGATCGTCTGGCACGGCGCTATTGCTGCGGGCGGCTCGCAACAAGATGTGATCGCAGGTCGCCCTAACCCCGTGCCAATAGGCGAATTGAAAGAAAAGCTCAGGTGACGCAGCTTCTTGGGGAAGCGGGGTCGCGGAATCGAGCATAACCTCGAGACGCGCTCTATCAGCATTGGAAAAGCGTAATCGCGCCGCGCTGATCTGCTCTGGCTTTGTAAATAAAGCTCCCAGCCGCAAAAGTGGCTCTTGTGTGGTTGCGGCTAGACGCTCGAGCGCGGCAAACTTTTCCCCTGTCGGCGGTGGATAGGCGAAAATCATATCCCATAATCCAGCCGCAATCATGTTGCGCAAACAGTTTGGAAAAGCATCAAGCGCGGCAATTTTTGTAAATTCATCGGTAATACGTTCGGGAGATAACTGCGCTACCCCCGACACTAGCGCACTACAGGCGGCAAATGCCTCCGCATCCAGCGGCTGCTCTGGCGCGATGAAATCGAAAAAATCTAAGAATGCGCAAATAATCTTCGGCGATACGTTCGCCGGCATCGCCGATGAAACGAATTTGGCGCCGCGCCAAATCTTCGCGCGCCGAACCCAGGCCCGCCTCAGCCAGTGGATCATAAATATGTCCATCAGCGTCGACATAAAGCGCATTGATGGTGAGGTCACGCCGCTGCGCATCTTCGAGCCAATCATCGGTATAAGCCGTAATAGCGTGGCGGCCATCGGTCTCAACGTCATACCTCAGCGTCGTGATTTCAAAATGTCGTGGCACTGCATCACGGGAGATGGCAGTGATGGTGCCATGCGCCAAGCCGGTTGGGACAATCTTAAATCCATGATCGCGCAGCAGTTGCATCGCATCTTCGGCTGGCATGGTCGAAGCGAGATCAACATCTACCGGCCCTTCGATCCCGAGCAATGTATCGCGCACACAGCCGCCCACCGCGCGCGCCTCAAAACCCGCTCGCGCGATGAGCGCCATTAGGCGTTGCAGGGCTTCATCCGACAACCACGACGCCTGTAAAATTTCTGCGGAGCTGGCCATGCCTGAGAGCTACTTAAAATGACCTGGGATCAATGTGCCGTCTTTGTAATCGGGGGGCACATATTCCCCTTGCGTCGCCTCGTTATCGATAAACCGGTAGCCAATCAAACTCGCCATCACCAAAAGCGCACCGACTAGTCCACTCCAAGCCAAACGGCGGATGCGTGTCTCTGGCGGGTGCGTGCGTTTGAGCCAGCGCGACCACAACATGGTCAGCAGGAAGGGCAGACAAAACAGAAAAATATTCCACAGCAAGATACGGATCATTTGTCTAACCTGTCTGTAAGGTTGCGGATCATGCCCGCCGTCGCACCCCAAATGAAATAGCCATTATAATTCATCGCATAGAACCGCCGATCATGGCCCTGAAATTCTCGGGTCTCGACCCTATGGTTACGCGGATCCAAGATAAAATCCAGCGGAACTTCGAACACATCTGCGACTTCATTGGCATCGACATTGAGTTCAAAATTCGGTTTTACAAATCCAAGGACGGGCAAGACGCGGTAGGCGGTGCCAGTTTGATAAACATCAATGCATCCTGCTACTGACACCAAGTCGGGATTAATGCCAACCTCCTCGTAGGTCTCACGCAAAGCCGCTGCCGCAGGACCACCGTCAGCATCTTCGACCTTACCGCCCGGAAACGCCACTTGCCCAGAATGCGTCGGCAAATGCGCGGCGCGGACGGTCAATAACATAGTCGGCCCCTCTGGGCGTTCGATAATCGGCACCAAAACCGCTGCCGCCCGCAAATCTGTCGCGGCAGGCATTAAGGCGTTTAAGTTATGATCTCCAATTTGAACCGGGTTTTGCAAAAGGCTTTGCGTTTCTGGAATGTCCGAGCTGATGGCCTGCTTCAGGCGCGTGCGATAATCTTTCATCATACTCATCCAAGCCGGTCTGCTTCCGTCATGGGAAAAAACACACCATCACTCCAGACCCCAAAAAAACCATCATGCTCGGTCCCATAGTCCACCAACTCATAAAACACGGCGCGTCCAAGCTTCGCTTCCAACCGTGCCCGCACATGCACATAGGGTGCTGGCTCATCGGTTTCGGGGTCGATCTCAAAGCGCAACGGGTGCTCTTGGCCGGCTTGCACATGGTCGCCGACATTAGTGACAAAATGGAGCTTCTGCGCTTGCCCCTCCCCCTCAACACCAATATGTATGGCGATGAAGGGCGCATCCTCTACCTCAACACGGATTTTCTCGGCTGGGGTAACAAGGTAATATTCGCCATCGGCGTCGTGGCGCAAAATCGTGGCAAACAACGCGACCAGTTTTTGCCGCCCGATCGGCGAGCCAGCATAAAACCACTGACCATTGCGGGCGATCTTCATGCCAATATCACCACAATAATCGGGTTCCCATAATTCGACTGGCGGCAACTTTTTCTTGCCCGTCGCCTGCTGAGCCGCGGCGATAATCGTTCCGAGATCTGTGACCTTATTCGACATGCGCTTTACTATAATGCGATTTGCCCAACGGCAAATCCCCAGAGCAAGAGATCCCTAGAGCGCTGGCATCGGCGCTGGCCGCACTAGACCGGCTAGCGGCTGCCGCTCAGAAGCCGACCCGCGAAGCAAAAGACGCTTCGGATCGACAGGTCCCGGTAGTCTAATGTCAGCCGATGCCACCTGAAAGCCAGCGCGTTGATAATAAGGTAAATCACCAACCAAAATGATCGGATAATCAGCATCGGCATCGATGACATTCAAAGCATGCCCCATCAAGCTTTGCCCATAGCCCTTGCCCTGATCAATCGGGCGCACCGCGAGCGGTCCCAAAAGCAGAGCAAATGTCGAGCCGATGCGCAAAGGCCAGAAGCTAATCGACGCGCGCAACGCGCTATCTTCCGTCAGCATCAAAAAACAATAGGCATCGATTTGCTGGTTACCCTCACGCAAACGTTCGGCTGTGCGCGCATAGCGCCCAGGCCCCATCGACGCATCGAGCAAAGCGGCAATATCGGGATCCCACTTGGAGCTATAGGGTATAATGGTCATGATAAAAATCCTTTGAAATACGCGCGCGAAATCGGATCGGCTCAAAGCCGATACATATTCATCGTCGCAAAAAGGATCTCAACTGGGTCATAAAATTTTCACCTCTCGTTTCGACCTATCATGAAAAAAAATCGTGGTCTAGCCGCAATCTACGCCGGCGTGACGGCATAAAACAGAAACGCCGAATATGAAAAATATAAGATCAAGGCGAGCAAACCCTCGATGCGGTTTAAGCGCCCGCCCGACCAAATCAGACCAACAACAAGGACGCACGACGCCAGCATGACCCATACATCGCGCTGCGCAATTTCGGGCGCGAAATGGATAGGCCCGACGGCGATGACGGCACCCAGAATCATCAAAATATTAAAAATATTACTGCCGATGGCATTGCCCACCGCAACCGCCGCATGGCCACGTAATGCGGCAATAACCGAGATCGCCAATTCTGGCAAAGAAGTGCCAACCGCAACAATGGTAAGACCGATTACCGCCTCACTGACCCCCAGCAAGCGAGCTAAATTCGTTGCGCCCTCGACCAGAGCATCGGCGCCGAACACAAGTCCTGCGAGCGATATAATGGCGACGGGCACCGCGACCTTTAACCCGCCTGCTAATTCGGCTTCTTCTGGCTCTTCATCACTAGACCTGCCGAGCCGAATTTGCACCAAAGTATAGAGCACCAAGCTGGCGATCATCGCAGCGCCAATCCAGCGCGGTAAAACGTCTAGAAAGGACAGCGCCACAACGAGAGCGGACAGCACAATCATGACAAGGCTGTCGCGCCTGACACCGCTATCGCGCACGGTAAAGGGCGTAATTAGCGCCGCCGCCCCGAGCACGAGGAGCATATTTGCTATATTACTACCGACGACATTACCGACGGCAATATCGGGTTGGTTCGCCAGTGTCGCTTGCACGGAAACCGTTAATTCCGGCAAGGAGGTACCGAAAGCTACGACCGTTAAGCCGATAATAAGCGGCGAAAGCCGGAAGCGATGCGCAATGCTGACAGAACTTCGCACAAATAACTCGCCAGATATGATCAAAGCCACCAAGCCGACGCCAATTAATAAAAAGGCGGATCCCATTTCATCCTCCGAAATCGATCGGCGCTCTGTTCTCCCCACCGAAACGCTGGGGACGAGCGGATCATGTGCTTTTAGGCATTGCATCGTTCTGTACCTTGTGCAAGCTATTCTGGACTTCGGTCGTCTTTTTTTTAATCATGTCATAAACGAAAGTTTGAATCAGGGGAGACTTACATGCGTTGGAATTTCGGAGACATTATCGATACGATTGCCCCGCTGATGCCCGAGGGTCATCCGGCGCTTATTCACGGTGATCGCGTCGTGACATGGCAGGATGTCGATATGCGCTCTAATCGTCTAGCGCGCAATATGCTCGCCAAGGGTGCCGCTTATGGCGACAAGGTCGGCTTTTATATGCGCAATCGTCCTGAATATATGGAATTGCTTGCCGCTTGTTTCCGCGGCCGTCTGACACATGTCAATGTTAACTATCGTTATGTTGCCGAAGAAGTGCATTATATTTTTGACAATTCCGATGCCACCGTCGTCGTTTACGGCGCTGAGTTCCGGCAAAATGTGATTGAACTGCAGCCACGCCTGCCCAAGGTCAAACTTTGGGTTGAAGTCGACGGCGACGACAATAAACCCGATGGTGTGATCGCCTATGAAAGCCTCACGAGCGAGGGCGACGGAAGCCCGCTTGGCATTGAGCGCTCCGGTTCAGATCTTTTATTTCTTTACACGGGCGGCACCACAGGCATGCCGAAAGGCGTTATGTGGGAGCATCACAATTTGCGCGAGGCGCAAACCCTAAGCTTGCGGGCTCTTGGCGAAATTCCTGAAAATCTTGACGAATTGCGCGACTTTATTAAAGCCCGGGGGGTTGGAGAAGTTTTCTTACCAGCATGCCCATTGATGCATGGCACGGGCTTGTTTACGGCGATGAACGCCTTCTCGATGGGCGGCACTGTGGTGACGCTCGAGTCGGCAACCCTCGATACGGCAGAATTATGGCAAGCCGTTTCGCGCCACAAAATCAATAATATGGCGATTGTCGGCGATGCCTTCGCCAAGCCCATGCTGGCTGAGCTCGACGCCCATCCTGGCAAGTATGACCTCGCCTCCGTTGGTGGCATGATCTCGTCGGGCGTGATGTGGAGCATGGAAGTCAAACAAGGGCTGTTAAGCCATATTCCGCAAGCCATCCTTGCCGATAGCTTTGGCTCATCCGAAGCGATTGGCTTTGGCACTTCGCTAACAATGAAAGACATGCCCGTCAAAACGGCCGAGTTTAAAACCAACAACTTCTGCAAAGTTTTTGACGAGAACGATAATGAGATCCCATGGGGCAGTCAGACGCCGGGCTTCATAGCCTTTGGCGGTCCCATCCCGCTCGGATACTACAAAGACGAAGCCAAAACCGCGAAGACATTCAAAGAAATTAACGGCGTCCGCTATTCAATCCCCGGCGACTATTGTCTCGTTGCCACCGACGGTACCCTCACCCTATTGGGACGTGGCTCGGTGTGCATTAACTCTGCGGGGGAGAAAATTTACCCCGAGGAGGTCGAAGAGGCGCTCAAACTTCACGATAGCGTCGATGATGCCTTGGTGGTTGGCGTCCCAGACGAAAAATGGGGCCAAGCGGTCACGGCGGTGGTGAAACTCAATGACGGCCACACGCTTGATGTCGGTGCGTTGATGGAACATGTTCGCACGAAACTGGCGCGCTATAAAACCCCGAAACATATTTTCGATGGTGGCCCGCCCTTCCGCGCGCCAAATGGCAAGGCCGATTATAAATCGGTCGGTGAATACGCCAAACAAAGAGTTGCCGAACAAGCATGAGTGACAGCCCCTTACTCGGCGTGTTTGGCCAAGTTGGGCAAAAATTCTTGCCGCAATTTCGCGACGCGCTTCCAAATTGGGAGGTGATCGGCTGGACCAATGCGGACCCCGCCGCGCTTCGCGATCAAATATTGCAGAGCTGTCAAGCCGCGGTCATGGGACCAGACTTTATTCTCGGCCCCGGCAATTTACCCGCATTGCTGACCGCGCCAAAACTTGAACTCTTGGTGCAAAGCTGGGCTGGAACTGATTGGGCTTCGCCCGCTTTGCTGCCGCAAGGCGTGACTTTATGTAACTCGGGTGGCCACGGCGCCCCGATGTCGGAATTTGTTATGGCGGCGATTTTAGCGCACGTCACCGAAATTCGCGAACTCGAGGCCGAATTGCGCCGCGGCGACTGGTCACGTAGCGGACGTAACCCAGACCCAGCAGTTTTGCATGGCGACCTGGCCGGCAAGACCATCGGCTTGGTTGGTTATGGCGAAATTGCCCAAGCCATCGCCAAGCGGGCGCAGAATTTTGATGTTCGCCTGATCGCGATTGCCCGCTCCGAGCGCTCCGCTGCGCCAGCACCACTGGACTGGATCGGAACGTCCAAGGATTTGCATCGGCTGTGCAACGAAAGCGATATTATCGTCGTGACTTGCGACTTAAATGCCGAAACCGAAGGCCTGATTGATGCGGCTGCCTTTGGCGCCATGCAGCCGCATTGCTTTCTCATCAATGTAGCGCGTGGCGAAGTGGTCGCCGAAAAAGCCCTTTATGAAGCTCTTGCCACGCGGCAAA
>JAYODZ010000180.1:0-2516 GCA_038106515.1 Rhodobiaceae bacterium | reverse complement strand
GCGCGCATCGCGGAGGCCATTCAGCACCATAATAATGCGACGACCATTGACTTCTGCCGAGCCCACGAGCCCATACCCAGACTCGCTCGTATGCCCCGTCTTTAAGCCGTCGGCTCCCATATTGGCAAAAAGTAGCGGATTACGATTGGACTGCCGGATACCATTCCATGTGAATGACCGCTCCGCAAATATAGGATAATAAGCACTATAATCGCGGATCAAAATCATCGCCAATTTAGCCAAATCGCGCGCCGACATACGATGATCAGGATTGGGTAGACCCGTCGAATTGGTGAAACTGGAGTCCGTCAAACCCAATTCGTGAGCGCGGCTGGTCATCGCAAGGGCAAAATTCTCTTCCGACCCGCTTAACCCCTCGGCCAAAACAATACAAGCGTCATTGCCCGACTGAACGATTACGCCGCGCAGCAGATCTTCGACACGCACCTTACTGCGCGCATCGAGAAACATTGTCGAGCCACCCGATTTGGCGCCACCCTCGCGCCATGCCTTATCACTGACATAAAACTCGTCATCAAGCGTCAGTCGACCATCCTTTAAGGCTTCAAAAACCATCAGAACCGTCATCAGCTTGCTCATACTGGCTGGTGCCATTGGTGCGTCAGCATTTTTCTCAAACAAAGTGACGCCAGTTTCCATATCGATCACGACTGCATAATCGGCCTCGGTATTTTGCGCATAACTCGGAGCACACAGAATTAGGCTTGCCACAATGGCAAATAGCCAACGATAAAGATGTTTCGTAATCATCCCCTGCTCCTTTTACTAGGGTTTTGTGATAAAGGCATCGGCATAGCCTGCCGCTTCAAGGCGCGCCACCAACGCCTCCATCATCGTGCGAATATTGGCGCCCCCAACCACGACGCGATAAAGCGGCCGCCCATCTCGCTCAATGGCGATGATCTCGCTTTGCCCCATATTGCTCACTTGCGCGGCTATCGCCTTGGCGCTGTCCAATGAGGAAAAGACACCCAGTTGAACCGTGTAGAGCGATTTTGATGGCACCGCTTGACTTGATGCTGAGACGGGGCCGCCATCTAAATTATGGGTCGCAACCTTTTCAATAGGAGCGGCGGCGACCTGACGCTGATCCGCCGGCGTAATCGGCTTTTTCGTGATGAAGGTCTCCTCTTCCACCCCGAAAATGCGGCGGCCGGACTTGTCATAGAGCGGTGCCCGCCCAAGATACTCAACCCGCACCCGCGTTGTGCCTTTTTCCACAAACCCCAAAACCTCGGCTGCCCGTCGCGAAAGATCAATCTCGCGGTTTTTCTTAAACGGTCCGCGATCATTGACCCGGACAATAATCGACCGATCATTTTCCAAATTGGTCACTCGCACCCGCACAGGCATGGGCAAAGTCGGGTGCGCCGCCGTCAGTAGGTTCATATTGAAAATTTCACCATTGGCCGTCCGACGACCATGGAATTTGGGGCCATACCAAGAGGCGACGCCCGACGACACATAAGCCGCATCTTCTTGCGGATAGTACCACTCGCCCTCTATTTGATACGGCGTTCCAATTTTATAAATGCCGCCTGCTGACGCGCGACGTCCGTCTGAGACCTCTTCGCCGCTTCCAACAATCGGTATCGAGCCGCAAGCAGCGACGAAAAACACACCGATGAGAGCTAACCCCGATAAGCCGCGTTTCATGATAAACCTCTGCTTCGTTTTATAAGCAGATTCGTCGCAATTTCGACCCTCTCAACTGTCTTAAATAATTGCAAGCGAGAGACAAGCTATTCGGGCAAGGTTTCGCCAGAGCCTCCCATTTCGGCCGGCACATCGCTCAGCTTCGGGAGACCATCGTGAATGGACAGAACGGATTCGGCGTAAAACACATGCATCGACGGATCATAGGTAAAATCTTTGATCACCGCGGCATAAACATCGACTACCCCCGCATGCGGGTGATCAGTCATCAAATGACCGCCGCACTGGCCGCACCACTTCCGATGGCTATTATCGGTTTTCGCAAAGCTCTTTATATGCTCTGCGCCGCGAACCACCGTCACGGCCGAGGGCTGCCAGAGCGAAAAGGCATTCACCGGCCCTGCCGACCAGTGCCGACATGACTCGCAATGGCAATAGCCCATAGCCTCAGGGGCGCCTTTGATCTCGAGTTCGACAGCCCCGCAAAAACAACTTCCATGGTGAATTTCAGACATTTTCCCCTCCTTTACGAATAGCCGATGCCCAACCGTGCCGCATGGCGTTGAGGGCCAGACTGCGTCCAGCTTATTACTGATTTCACGGCATAGGCTATAATTTTGTTGCGCCGCCCTCTAGCTGCCACGGCAATTGGCTTGAGAAGCCGGTAAAACGGCTATTTTGGGGCGGCAAAAAAACCGCTTTAAGGCGCTTGAACTTTGCCGCGGCGCCTCGTATGAAGAGACTGGTTCGGAGAGGTGGCTGAGTGGTTGAAAGCGGCGGTCTTGAAAACCGTTGAGCGTTTGCGCGTTCCGGGGGTTCGAATCCCTCCCTCTCCGCCA